>JAKLHH010000015.1 GCA_022710245.1 Myxococcota bacterium | reverse complement strand
GATGACCCCGAGGAGCGGCGAGGGGACCAGCCCGCGCCGTCGCGCCGCCCGCGACCGCTGCTGCCCGACGCGCTGGCGGCCTCGCTCGGCCGCGCGCTCGAGCTACGGCGCGGGGCTGGCGATCCGCCGGGCGAGCGCCTCGACGGCGCGCTGACGCGCCTCCACCTCGACGCCGCCACCGCGGGCGCGCTCGGCGAGCGCGGCCTCCGCCGTGCGGAGCAGGATCTGCGATGACGCGCGCGGCGGAGCGATCTCTCTTCGAGTACCACGGCGGGCTGCACCTCAGGGACACGGTGCTCTGGTTCGACGCGGCCAAGCCCAGGCAGCTCTGCTTCGTCAGCCACGCCCGCGTCGAGGGCGCGCTGGCGCACCAGAAGATCCTCACCACCGACCGCACCGGGGAGCTGCTGCGCGCGCTCGCGGCGGTCGACGGTCGCGGCCGCCGCGCGCACGAGCCGCAGGCGCTCGTCACCCCCTACCGGCGCCCCTTCTCCCTGGGACCGCTCTCGCTCGAGCTCTTCCCCTCGGGGCACGTGCTCGGCGCGGCCTCGCTCCTCGTCACGCACCAGGGGCAGACCATCGTCTACTCGGGGGAGATCAACCCGCGCCGGAGCCCGCTCACCGAGCGCCTGGAGGCGCGGCGCTGCAGCGTCCTCGCGCTGAGCAGCCGCTTCGGCCAGCGGCGCTTCGCCTTCCCGCCCTTCGAGCAGGTCGCCGAGGGGCTGGTGCGCTTCGCCAGCGAGGGGCTGGCGCGGGGCGAGATGCCGGTCTTCTTCTGCGAGCCGCTCGGCGAGGCCCAGGAGATCTCCCACCTCCTCGCGGCCGCCGGCATCAGCGTGCGCGCTCACCGGCTGATCCACGCGGTGAGCCGCGTCTACGAGGAGGCGGGGAGCGGGCTCGTCTGCCCGCGTCGCTACGGAGGACCCGCCGGGGCCGAGGGCGCCGCGCTGCTCTGGCCCCTCGAGCTACGCACCTCGGCGGCGCTGGGCAGGCTGGGCAAGCTGCGCACCGCCTTCGTCTCCGGGCTCGCGCTCGACGAGGAGGCTCGGAGCGAGGCGGGCTGCGACGCGGCCTTCGCGCTCAGCTGCCACGCGGACTACGCCGGGCTCCTCGAGTACGTGCAGGCCTGCGCGCCGGAGCGCGTGGTGCTGACGAGCAGCTGCGGCGTCGAGCTGCGCGAGGACCTGCGGGCCCTCGGCCTGGAGGTCACCGGCGTCGATCCGCCGCACCAGATGGACCTCTTCTGATCGCCCGCCCGCCCGCCTCTTGCTCCTCTTGCTCGTCTTGCTGGTCTTCCTGAGTTGGACCCCATCCACGGCGGACGAACTGTGCCATAATCAAGACAGCGAGTGATGGCGTGGCCCGGACGGGCCCGGCCACAGGACGTGCTACGCCCGCGACGGCGGCATCCCCGGCGCGGGCTCACTGCCGGGCGTGGTGCCGGGCGTGGCCTCCGCAGGCGCGGCCGCGGCGGCCCCTGGCGGGGGCGGCACGGCCAGGGCGTCGGGAGGCGCGGCCTCGGTGGGCGGCGCGGGCTCGGCGCTCGCCGTCGACCCAGCCTCAGTGCTCGTCGTCGACCCAGCCTCGGTGCTCGTCGTCGACCCAGCCTCCGGAGGCAGCGCGGCTACGCCCTCAGCGGACGCGGCGGCCTCGTCCTCGCGCGCCGCGCTGGCGTAGAGCTCCTCGACCTCGCGGCGCCGGTCCTCGAGCTCCTTCGCCTCTTCGGGGGTGGGCTCGGCGGCCTCGCGCTCGATCTGGGCGCCCACCGTGTGCACGGTGTCGACCAGGTCGTCCCGCAGCTCCTCGAGCGGCTTCTTCAGCTCCTCGAGCGGCCCCTCCAGGGTGGAGCGCAGGTCGGAGGAGGCGCGCCGCAGCTCGCGCAGACCCTTGCCCACGCTCTTCGCCAGCTCGGGCAGCTTGCTCGGGCCCAGCACCAGGAAGGCGATGAGCAGGATGAGCGCCAGCTCCCAGAAACCCATGCCAAACATCGAGGGTATTCTAGCCGCTGCGCCGATGGCGCGCCATACGTGACGCCCCGAGCGCCCCGAGGCCCCGAGCGCCTACGCGAACCTGAACCAGGCGAAGGCGAGGAGCCCGGCGAGGGACAACCAGATGATGAACGAGGTCGCTCCGGCGCGCGTCTTCACGCTCGAGATCGCCTCCTCGATCTGCTCCGGGCTGCGATAGTTCGGCAGCCTCGAGAGGACGGCGCCGTGCGCCTTCGCCGTCGAGAGGTCCTCGAGCAGCGGTTGCACGCGCTTGGCCACCGCGGAGCGCGCGTGGCAGGAGGGCACGATCGCCCCCAGCCCCAGCGCGAGCGCGAAGCCGACCAGCAGGCGCAGCCGCGGCCGGGCCCGGAAGTAGCCGCCGAAGAGGACGCGGCCAGGCGCCTCGTAGCGCGCGGCCGGCACCCCGCGCCCCGTCATCCGCCGCTCGCGGGGCGGCTCGGCCGCCACCGCGGGCCGGGTCCCCGTCGTGCGCGCGCCCGGCGGGCGAGCTGGCTCGGCCGCCACCGCGGGCCGGGTCCCCGTCGTGCGCGCGCCCGGCGGGCGCACCGGCTCGGCCGGAGGTGGCTCCGCGCGCTGCGCCGGTGCGGTCTCCAGCGCCTCGTCCTCCGGCGGCGACCACCCCTGCTCGGTCTCCATCGGCGTCGAGGTCGGCATCATCCCCTCGAGCGGGGGGATCTCCTCGAGCTCCGGAGGTGCGTCGGTCTCCAGGGTCTCGTCGGCGGGAGGCGCCGCGCGCGCGGGCCGACCGCCGGAGCGGCTGCTGGGCAGCGCGGGGACCGTCGGCGCGGCTGGACGGACGGCCTTCGCGCTCTGCACCGGCTCGTCGAGCTCGAGGTTCTCGTCGTCGGTGGGGGGCGCGAAGGCCATCGCGGCGGGCTTCGTCCCCAGAGGACGACGCTGCGGCTCCTCGGGCGCGTCGCTGGAGCCGTCGAGCATCACCAGGTTGTCAGCGTCGAGCGCGTCGAGGTTGAAGCCCCCGCCCTCGGCGCCCCCACCGTGCGCGTCCTCGCGCGTGAAGTCGAGGCCGGTGGTGCCGGGGGGGCTCGCCGCAGCGGACAGCTCCGGCTCGCTGGGCGGCGCAAAGTCGAGCGAGCTGGCCTCGTCGGCAGCGCCCGCGCCAGCCCCGGTCGCCATCGTCCTGGCGAGCGCGGGGTCGGTCGGGCGCGGACTGCGCGGGGAGACCGGGGCGCCCCCGGCGGGGGCGCCGGAGCCAGGTCTCGCTGCAGGCGTCGCGGCGGGTCTCGGCTCTCTGATCGGCACGGGCATGGACGGCTTGCCCGGCTTGCCCGGCGTGGACGGCTTGCCCGGCGCGGACGCCGGACCGGCCGCCCCCCCTCGCTGCGGCCCGCCGCTCCATCCGCCCGGAGGCGGCACCCCGAGCAGGGTGCCGGGGTCGTTCCTCACGTTCGCCGACTCGATGGTACGCCGCCCCTCTCCCTGGCGGACCACGCGGCCTTGCGGGTCGAGGATGCGGTAGCTCGCGCCGATGCTCCTGACCTGCTGCGCGCTCTGCTCGGCCGCCTCGAGGTTGGCGGCCTGACAGACGCAGACCCCGCCCTGGCGGAGCTGCGAGCGGTGCGCGGTGAGGTCGAGGTTGAAGGTTCGGGCGAGGCTCTTCTGGATCCGCTCGAGCGCCGCGAAGTCCTGTACCGGCGCTTCGGCGATCACCTGATACTGGGCAGTGGCCATGTGCCCCCATCGTAAACCGGTCGGGCGCGAAAGAAAACCAAGCTGTACCCAGGGGCGAACGACGGGCGGGGAGCGAGCTCGGGCTCCGGGGGACGCGAAGCTCAGGCTACCTGGATGATGATCACGTGCTCTTCCTCTTCCTCCTCGGGCTCATCGGCGGCCGGCGGTGGTCGCGGAGCCTCCAGCGGGAGGTAGAGGGGCTCGGGCTCGGTCCAGACAGGCTCGGTCTCGTGATGAACTCTGCGGAGGCTCATGGCACATGCTCCGCTGCTAGGCGCAGCGTACTTTGTATGGCGTTATCCTACCACGCGGCGGCGGGCCGTCCAGATCTGGAGTGGGCCGTCGCTGCAATTGTCGTTATCGGATCCTGTCGGGCGGAGTGAAGCTCACTCGGCCGCGGCAGGCTGCACGGGCGGCGCCTCCGGGATGTAGAACCGCCGCAGGAAGGTGGGGTCCTGCTCGGCATACATGATGTTCGCCACGCGGTCGGCCTCGGCGATGAAGCAGCGCTCGAACCAGCAGATGACGGGCGAGACCTGCGCCACGTCGCCGCTGGTCTCGAAGTTCGCGCAGCCGCACCAGTGCATGCAGCGCGGCTGCAGCTCGCAGCTCGCGCACTCCGGGTCCGGCGTGTTCTTCGCCTTCACCATGCGGTCGCGCTTCTCGACGTCGAGGCCGTGCTCGAGGTCGCCGATGCAGATCGCCGCGTTGGTGTCCTCGCCGACCAGGCGGTCGCACGGGTAGATCTTCCCCGAGGGCGAGATCGCCAGCTCCTTCTGGCCGAACTGGCAGAGGTTCTTCTCCTTGTACCCGCGCGCGAGGTGGGTCACCACCTTGCCGTTGAGCGGGTCGAGGCGCACGTCCTGGCCGGCGCGGAGCCGCCGCATGTAGCGGTCGCCGAGGTCGGAGAGCGCCGCCTCGAAGCGAGCGCAGGCCTCGTCGTCCCACGCGCCGCTGTAGTTCGGGGAGAAGTGGATGTAGCGGACCCCGAGCTCCATCAGGTGGTCGAAGCTCTCGCCGAGCTGGGCGGCGTTGCCGGGGTCGATCACCGCCACCACGCGGATGGAGAAGCCCTCGTCGAGCAGCCGCCTGAGGTTCGCCGCGACCTTCGGGTAGGAGGAGCGGCCGTTGCGGTAGCGTCGCGTGGCGTCCTGCGCGGCCGGACAGCCGTCGAGGCTGACCTGCACCATCACCTGGTGCTCCTTGAGCAGGCGCAGGCGGCGCTCGTCGAGGAGCGTGCCGTTGGTCGCCACCGAGAGGAAGAGCTTCTTGCCGCGCCGCTTCGCCTCCGGCTCGGCGTAGGCGATGACGTCCTCCATCTTCTGCAGCTCGAGCAGCGGCTCGCCGCCGAAGAAGGAGAGGAGGAGGAAGCCGCGGTCGGCCTCGTCGAGGCCGAAGTCCACGGCGCGCCGCGCCACCTCGAGAGGCATCGCGCGGTGAAACTTCTCCCCGGTGTAGCAGTAGCTGCAGCGGAGGTTGCAGCGGTGGTTGAGGAAGAGCGTGAGCTTCATGGGTAGAGGATTGTATCAGGATCAGGCGCGGAGGAGGCGGCCCGCCGCTCAGCGCTTGCCGGCGTCGGGCTGCGGGGCGAAGCCCTGCGAGGTCGAGAGGTCGGGCTCCTCGATGCGCGCGTCGGGTCCCGACTTGCCGCCGGCGAGGATCTCGGCGTCCGGCTTCAGGATGCGCCAGTCCGGCTGCCGTGCGACGCCAGCAGTGGCGAAGTCGGGCTCCTGGACCTTCTGGTCGATCCCCGCGTCGGGCAGCGGCGCCGCGCCCGAGGGGCCGCCCTGGTCGGGCTCGACGTTGACGGGACGGTCCCCGCAGGCCATCAGCGCGCCGGCGCCGAGGACGACCGCGCCGAGGAGCCCGAGGCGGGAGAGGAAGTCACGGCGGCCGCGCTCGACGTCGCCCTGCTCGCGTGCTTCGGACGCTCCGCGATGAAGGGCGAATTCATCGAAGGTCGGGTAGGTCGGGTTCGTGGTCGCGGGCTGCTTGTTCGTGCGGAAGGTTCGCTTGCTCATGGCCGCTCACCTGTGCAGTCTGCGTGCCACTGCTCGACGTCGGGATCACAAGGAGTTGGACCCGCCCGAGCGGGCCACTGCGCCACCGTGTGCCATGCCGGGGACGCAGATTTCTGAGATCGGGGGTGCTCAGTCGAGCGGGGTGCAGCTCGCGCCGTTCTTCGCCGCCTGGCAGGGGCCGAGGCCGAGCGCGGCGCAGTCGAAGGTCCGCCAGCTCCCCTCGACACAGGCCTGCAGCGCGGACCCCTGGCAGCGGTCGAACTCGTCGAGGCACTCGCCGCCGGCGGGGACGCAGCGGCCTTCCGCGCAGCGGCGGTTGTAGGCGCGCGCGGCGCAGTCCTCGCGCTGGACGCGGCCGCCGACGCAGCTGACCGCGGTCTCGCCCTCGCAGCGGGCGGTGAAGCCGCCGCTCGAGCAGGCCTCGCCGGTGCCGGCGCAGCCCTCGACGGCGCAGGCGAGGCCGCGCAGCCCGCAGTCATCCACCTCGAGCACGCCGCTCGAGCAGCTGAGCAGCCGCGAGCCGTCGCAGCGTCGCGCCGCCCCGTCGCAGGTCCCCGGCGTGCAGCGCGCCTCGAACGGCTGGCTGGAGGTCGGCACCGCGCAGGCGAGCCCGGCCTCGCCGCAGCTCTCGGCGTAGGCGAAGCCGGTCAGCGCGTCGCAGGAGATGGCGCGGTCGCCGTCGCAGCGCGCCTTGAAGCTGGTGTCGCAGCGGGCCGCCGCGCGGTCGATGCCCCAGCAGGCCGCCGCGGCGCCGCAGCTCGCCGCCTGGTTCACGCAGCGATAGAGGGCGTTGAAGATCGGGCCCAGGCCGTAGGCCCGCTGCAGCGTGTGATAGGCGTCGACGCAGTTCGAGGCGCGCGGGTAGGGGCGCAGACCGCAGGAGCTGGAGACGAGGCAGGCGCGGAGCAGCTCCTCCTGCGGGAGCGCCTCGTCGAGATCCTTGCTGCAGCCCGCGAGGGGCAGGGCCGCGCAGCAGCAGCCTGCCAGCGCGGCGAGGACGATCCGTGCAGACCGCATCAGCCCTCCTCGTCGGGCGGCGCCGCGCCCGCCACGGCTGGCTCGCAGAGCCGGGTGGGCAGCAGGTGGTCGAGCTCGAACTTCTTGATGCGGAAGTAGAGGGTGCTGCGGTTGACGCCGAGCGCCCGCGCGGCCGCGGCGATGTTCCCGCCGCTGCCCTCGACGGCGCGTACGATGGCGCTCCGCTCCTCCTCGTGCAGCCGCGCCCTGAGCGGCAGGCCGGTGGCCGCCGGGCTGGCCAGGGCAGTGCCGGGCCCGCGCGGACCCAGCTCGAGGTCGGCGGCCGCGACCGCCTCACCGCGCGCCACGATCACGGCGCGCTCGAGGACGTTCTGCAGCTCGCGCACGTTGCCCGGCCACGGGTGCGCGAGCAGCGCGCCGCGGGCGTCCGCGGCGAGCGAGAGCGGCGGGCGGCGGTGCTGACGGGCGAGCTTCTCGAGGAAGTGCTCGGCGAGGAGCAGCACATCGTCGCCGCGCTGGCTGAGCGGCGGCAGCACGATGGGGAAGACGTTCAGGCGATAGTAGAGGTCCTGGCGGAAGCCGCCGCTCGCCACGGCGCCCTCCAGGTCGCGGTTCGTCGCCGAGATCACGCGCACGTCGGCCTTCAGCGTCACCGCGCCGCCGACGCGCTCGAACTCGCGCTCCTGCAGCACGCGGAGGAGCTTGACCTGCACCTCCGGCGGCAGCTCGCCCACCTCGTCGAGGAAGAGCGTGCCGCCCTCGGCGAGCTCGAAGCGGCCCCGGCGCTGGGCGATGGCGCCGGTGAACGCGCCGCGCTCGTGCCCGAAGAGCTCGCTCTCCAGGAGCTCGGCCGGCAGCGCCGCGCAGCTCACCGCCACGAACGGCCGCTCGGCGCGCTCGCTGTTCAGGTGGATGGCGCGCGCGACCATCTCCTTGCCGGTGCCCGTCTCGCCGCGGAGGAGCACGGTCGCGGAGGTGGCGGCCACCTGCTCGACCCGCGTCAGCACCTGGCGCAGCGCCGGCGAGCCTCCCACCACCGCGCCGAAGTCGAAGGCGCCGTGCGCCTGCTGGTCGAGGTAGCCGGCGTACTGCCGCAGCTGCTCGGCGAGGCGGCGGTTCTCGCGAGCGAGGTGGAAGCGCTCGATCCCCTGGCGCAGCACCGCGCGCACCTCGCGCGAGTCCCACGGCTTGACGATGTAGCGCTGGACGTGCCCGAGGTTGAGCGCCTCGATCAGCACGTCCACGTCGGAGAAGGCGGTGACGATGACGCCCACCGCGTCGGGCCGCAGCTCGGCCGCGCGGCGCAGCAGCTCGAGGCCGGTCACTCGCGGCATCCGCTGGTCGGTGACGATCACCGCCGGGTCGAGGCTGGCGAGGACCGCGAGCGCCTCCTCGCCGCCGCCCGCGGTGTGCAGCTCGAACTGCTTGCGGAAGTTGAAGCGGAAGGCGTCCAGGTTGTCCTGCTCGTCGTCGACGACCAGGATGGGGTAGCTCCGCAGATCGAGCCCAGCGTCCATGGCTTGCGCCCCTTGCCCAGTGGCGGCCGCACCATAACAGGTTTCGCCCCGGGCGGGGAGCGGCCCCCGCCGCCCCTCGCCGCCCCTCGCCGCCCCTCGCCGCCCTCGGGCGCCGCCGCCGCCCTCGCGCCGGGCCCCAGCCCTCTGCCCCGCTGCCCCCGCTCTCCGAGTGCAGCTCTCCGCCAGGCTCGGGCTGTCCCCGCCGTCCCCCCCGCCCGCCCGGAGCAGGCCGGCTCAGCCACGGTCGGACAGTGGAGCCCGCGAGTTGGCACGGGAGTTGACAAGCGCCGGCTCGCAGACTATCACCTTGCGACGCGAGAGGTTCGAGCATCGAACCGACGAGTCTCCGCGTGAGGCTCGTGCTCGCGACCGACGGATCAACTTCTTGCGCTGGAGCTAGCTAAGATGGCCGACTTCCTCTTCACCTCCGAGTCTGTGACCGAGGGCCACCCCGACAAGATCTGCGACCAGGTCTCGGACGCGGTGCTCGACGCCATCATCGCCGACGACGTGCACGCGCGCGTCGCCTGCGAGACCCTGGTCAAGACCGGCTTCGTGCTGATCGCCGGCGAGATCACCACCTCGACCTACGTCGACATGCCGGGGATCGTGCGCAACACGGTGAAGGAGATCGGCTACTCCGACAGCGCGATGGGCTTCGACTACGGCACCTGCGCCGTGATGACCGCCATCGAGCACCAGAGCCAGGACATCGCCCAGGGCGTCGAGGGGCGCGGCGTCTACACCAAGAAGGACCAGGGCGCCGGCGACCAGGGCATGATGTTCGGCTATGCCTGCGACCAGACGCCCGAGCTGATGCCGCTGCCGATCATGCTCGCCCACCAGCTCACCCGGCGCCTCGCCGAGGTGCGCAAGGCGAACAAGGTCGACTTCCTCCGCCCCGACGGCAAGAGCCAGGTGACGGTGCGCTACCTGAACGACCTGCCCGTGGCCGTGGACGCGGTCGTCATCTCGACCCAGCACTCGCCCGACGTGCGCTACCACCAGCTGCGCGAGGCGATGATGGAGCTGGTCATCGGCAAGGTGATCCCGGCCAAGCTGATCAACAAGGCGACCAAGTTCTACATCAACCCGACCGGCCGCTTCGTCGTCGGCGGGCCGCAGGGCGACTCGGGCCTCACCGGCCGCAAGATCATCGTCGACACCTACGGCGGCTGGAGCCGCCACGGCGGCGGCGCCTTCTCCGGCAAGGACCCGAGCAAGGTCGACCGCTCGGCCTGCTACTACGCGCGCTACATCGCGAAGAACATCGTCGCGGCCAAGCTCGCCACCCAGGCCGAGGTGCAGCTCGCCTACGCCATCGGCGTCGCCGAGCCGGTCTCCATCCTGGTGCAGACCTTCGGCACCGGCAAGGTGAGCGACGAGAAGCTCGCCGCCGCCATCCCGGCGGTCTTCGACTGCCGCCCGGCCGCGCTGATCGAGGAGCTCGATCTGCTGAAGCCGATCTACAAGGCCACCGCCGCCTACGGGCACTTCGGCCGCACCGAGCTGAGCTTCACCTGGGAGCGGACCGACCGCGTGAACCAGCTGATCGACGTGGTCCAGAACGGCGCCGTGCGCGCCCGCGCGAACGGCGCGAACGGCACCAACGGCAAGGCCAAGAAGCCGGCGGCCGCGAAGACCAAGAAGGCCGCGCCGGCCAAGAAGGCCGCTCCGGCCAAGAAGGCCGCTCCGGCCAAGCAGCCGCGCCGCTAGCTCGCTCGCGGATCCTCTCCGCTCCGCTCGCGGCTCCTCTCCTCTCCGCTCCGCTCGCGGCTCCTCTCCTCTCCTCTCCTCTCCTCTCCTCTCCTCTCCTCGCGGATCCGCTCTGCTCCTCGGTGGGACCTGCTCGCAGCTCGAGCAGACCCACTGCGGCCCGAGCATCGACTGACGGACTGTCTCCCGGCGCCGCGCCGCGCCGCCCGCCTGCCCGCCGCGCCGCCGACCTTCAGTCGCCCCGATTCCGGTCGATGCTAGTCATGGCGACGATGGAGCCATGAGCCAGAACTACGACTGCGACCGGATGATGAACGACCTGCGCGCCGTGCTGGAGCGCCTGGTCAGCGGCGACTACAGCGCCCGCCTCGCGCTCTCCGGCGACCGCCACGAGTTCGACGCGGTCGCCCGCGTGGTCAACTCGCTCGCCGAGGAGACCCAGGCGGCGAAGGCAGGGCGGGAGGCTGCCAGCGAGCAGCTGGTGCGGCTGGTCACCGCCAGCCCCGTGGTGGTCTACAGCTGCGGGCTCGAGCGGCCCTGCTCGCTCTCCTTCATCTCGGAGAACCTCCCGAAGGTCTTCGGGCTCGAGCCGAAGGCGGTCCTCGCCGAGACCCAGGGCCTGGCGGCACGCGTCCACCCGGACGACCTCGCCGAGGTCCTCGCCCTGCGGAGCCGCCTGCCGGACCTCGGCCAGGTCCGCAGCGAGTATCGGCTGCGGCTCGGTGACGGGTCCTGGCGCTGGGTGCAAGACCTGGCGGTGCTGGTGCGGGGCGCCGACGGCCACCCCGCGGAGGTGGTAGGCACCCTGCTCGACATCGACGAGCGCCGGCGGGCGGAGCAGGCGCTGCGAGAGAAAGAAGAGGAGCTGGGGGCGGTCCTGGAGGCCTCACCCGAGGGGATCGGCATCATCAACACGCGCACGGGCCTCTTCGAGAACCCGAACCGGCAGGCCGAGGAGCTCTTCGGCCTGCCGGGCGCGGCGCTGGAGAAGCTGGGGCCGGAGCAGGTCAGCCCGGAGCTCCAGCCCTCGGGACGGCGCTCGGCCGAGCTGGCGCGCGAGCACATCGACGCCGCGCTGGCCGGTGAGCGCCCGGTCTTCGAGTGGGAGACGCTGGCCGCGGACGGTCGGCTGGTCCCCTGCGAGATCCGGCTGGTCGCGCTGCCCCCACCGCGGCAGCACGTGGTCCGCTTCAGCATCACCGACGTCTCGGCTCGCCGCCAGGCGGAGCAGACCCTGGTCGAGCGAGAGGCCGAGGCGCGGACCATCCAGGACTGCATGCACGCCGGGCTGCTGATCATCGATCCCGAGACCCACACCATCGTGGACGCGAACCGCCTCGCCGCCCGCATGTTCGGCAAGCCCAAGGAGGAGATCATCGGCAGGGTCTGTCACAAGTTCGTCTGTCCGGCGGCGGCCGGCCGCTGTCCGATCACGGACCTCGGCAAGACGGTGGACAACTCGGAGCGTGAGCTGCTCACCGGCGGCGGGCAGCGGACGCGGGTCCTGAAGACCGTCGTCGAGGTCTCCCTGCGGGGCCGCCGCCACCTGCTGGAGAGCTTCGTGGACATCTCCGAGCTGAAGGAGGCCGAGGCCGCGGTGGTGAGGTCCCGCGACGAGCTCGAGCAGTCCCAGCTCGAGGCCATCCGGCTGATGCACGAGGCCGAGGCCCAGCGCAACCGCGCGCAGGCGATGCTCGAGGAGCTGACCCGCTCCGAGGAAGAGCTCCGCCGCGCCAAGGACGCGGCCGAGACCTCCAGTCGCTCCAAGAGCCTGTTCCTGGCCAACATGTCCCATGAGATCCGCACCCCGATGAACGCGGTGCTCGGGTTCTCGCAGCTCCTGCTGCGCGACCCGGAGACCACGCCGTCACAGCGCCAGCACCTGCAGACCATCACGCGCGCGGGCGACCACCTGCTCTCGCTGATCGACGACATCCTCCAGATCGCCAAGATCGAGGCCGGCCGGATCACGGTGGAGGACACGACCTTCGACCTCCATCGGCTCCTCGGCGACATCGAGCTCACCTTCGCCGAGCGGTGCCGGGGCAAGGGGCTGTGGCTGCGGGTGGAGGGCCTCGCGGCCCTGCCGCCGCACGTGGTGAGCGATGAGACCAAGCTGCGGCAGGTCCTGGTGAACCTCCTCGGCAACGCGGTCAAGTTCACCCAGCGCGGGGGGATCATGCTGCGCGCCGCGCAGCGCGAGAGCGAGCAGGGGCGACGCCTGGTCCTCGAGGTGGAGGACACCGGCCCTGGTATCGGGCCGGAGGAGCTGCCGCGCCTGTTCCAGAAGTTCGAGCAGACCGAGAGCGGTCGCCGGAGCAAGAAGGGGACCGGGCTCGGCCTCGCCATCAGCCGGGAGCTGGCGCGGCTGATGGGCGGCGACCTCACCGTCACCAGCCAGCCAGGCCGGGGCAGCGTCTTCCGGCTGGAGCTCCCGCTCCGCGTGGGGAGGGCAGACGAGGTCCGCGAGGACGCCGCGCACAAGGTGAGGCGGCTCGTCGGCAGCCAGCTGGCCATCCGGGTGCTCGTCGTCGACGACGAGGAGGACAACCGCGTCTTCCTGACGACGCTGCTCGGGTCGGTGGGGTTCGAGGTGCGGCAGGCGTCCAACGGCGCGGAGGCCGTGGAGGTGTTCCGGGACTGGCACCCGCAGCTAGTGCTGATGGACAAGCGGATGCCCGTACTCGACGGGATCGAGGCCACCCGCCGCATCCGCGCCGCGCCGGGGGGAGCGACCGCCCGGATCATCATCGTCACCGCCAGCGCCTTCGAGGAGGACCGGGCCGAGGCGTGCACCGCGGGCGCCGACGACTTCGTCAGCAAGCCGTTCCGCGAGGCGGCGCTCTTCGAGCGGATCCAGGCGCTGCTGGGGGTGAGCTGGGAGCACACCAACACGCGGCCGGCGGTGCCCGCGGCGTCCGCGGCCTCGGAGGAGGCCCGGGTGGCGCGGCTGCCGCTCGCGCTCGCCGACAAGATCCGTCAGGCCACGCGCAGCGCCGACCTGGACGAGGTGCTGGCGCTACTCGAGCAGGTGCAGGCGCACGACGCGCCGGCCGCCGCCCGCCTGCGGGAGCTCGCGGAGCAGTTCGCCTACAAGCAGATCCTGGCCATGCTGCCCGAGCCCGGAGCAGCGGCGTGAAGGCGCCTCGTGGACCGCGAGGCCGTCTCGAGGAGGAGTCATGGATAGCAGCAGCAGCTCCAGCAAGCCGCCCAGCATCCTCGCCGTGGACGACACGCCAGCCAACCTGAGCCTGCTCAGCGGCATGCTCAAGAAGGGTGGCTATCGCGTGCGTCCGGTCTCGGACGGCGCGCTGGCCCTGCAGGCCGCTGCGGTGGACCCGCCAGACCTGGTCTTGCTCGACATCAGCATGCCGGAGATGGACGGGTTCGAGGTCTGCGCGCGGCTGAAGGCCGACCCGGCGCTGAAGGAGATCCCGGTCATCTTCATCAGCGCCCACACCGACACGCTGGACAAGGTCAAGGCCTTCTCGGTCGGCGGCGTGGACTACGTGACCAAGCCCTTCCAGTTTGAGGAGGTCCAGGCCCGGGTGGCGGCTCACCTCGAGGCCAGCCGCGCCCGCGAGGTGCTGGCCAATCACAACGCCATCCTCGAGCGCACCGTCGCCGAGCGGACGGAGGACCTGAGGGCGGCGCACGAGGAGCTGAAGGCGAGCTACCTCGACACCGTGGACCTGGTCTACGCGGTGCTGAGCCACGCCGACGACCACGTCGGCAATCACAGCCGGCGCGTCGCCACCTACGTCAGCCGCCTGGCCCAGCACCTGGGGCTCGACGGGGAGACGACCTTCGACCTCCGGGTGGCGGCGCTGCTTCACGACATCGGGCTGGTCGGGATCCCGGCGCCGGAGCTCGAGCGGCTGGCCAGGCTGTCGCGACCTTCGCCCAAGACCGACCAGCTCTACTGGAACCACCCGCTGGTGCAGCCGCAGGTCCTGGCCAGCAGCGCTCGCTTCAGTCGGGTCTCGGCCGTCATCGCGGCCCATCACGAGAACATGGACGGGAGCGGGTTCCCGGTCGGCCTCAAGGGCACCGAGCTCCCGCTCAGCGGCCGGGTGCTGGCGGTCGCCGATCGCTGGGACGAGTCGGCCGAGGCGCGCAGCCTGGCGCCGCCGCAGCAGGCGCTGGCGAGCTTCGCTGATCACTTCCAGGGCAAGCTCGACGGAGAGCTCGTCCAGGCCTTCTGTCAGGTGCTCAGGGAGGGCGACCCGTTCTCCAGCGTCGGGGAGGTCGAGCCGGCAGAGCTCAAGGCCGGCATGGTGGTCGCCTCGCCCATCCGGACCAGGCAGGGCGCCGTCCTCCTCCGCCCCGGCAAGGTCCTCCGACCCGATCTCATCCGGGACCTGCTCCACTACATCGAGCTGGGGGATCTGGAGTTGCCCATCCACGCGTACCGCGAAGGTGTGCGCTGAGGACCGCGCGGGGGGATGTCTGCGCTCCAACTCGAGCTTCCCTGTCGAGCTCGAGCACAGGCTCCGCGATGAAGGGCGAAGTTGCTCCCCGACGGCGCTCTCTCTGCTCAGCTCACGCAGCCACCCGCCCGAGCCGCGCGTCGAGCACGCCCTCGAGGAGGGAGCCAGGCTTGACGCCGAGGGCGATCCGCAGCTCGCGCGTGGCGCGGGGGTGGCCGCGGACCAGCTCGCGCGCGTGGTCGGCGTCGAGGAAGGCGCTGACCAGCCGCCGGCGGAGCGACGCCAGCTCGCCGGCCACGCGGCGGAGCGCGGCCGCGACCGCGCCATCGTCGGCGGTGACGGGGAGCGAGAGCTGCTGCAGGCCGCGGCGGCGCTCGTCGCCGGTGCGGAAGGTGGCGAAGTAGGCGAGGCGCGGCTCGGGCGCCGCGGCCAGCGCCGCCGCCGACTGGCTCGCCGCCGTGAGCTCGTCCGCCAGCTGCCCGAGCACCCGCGCGAGGAAGGCGCGCCAGGCCGCCTCCTCCAGCTCGGCCAGCTCGCGGGGGCTCGCGCCGAGGCGGCGGGCGACCTCGCTCGCGGGGGCTCGCGCGAGCGCCTGCAGCGCGGCGCCTCCGCGATCCGCGAGGTGAAACGCTGCGGCGACGCCGAGCCCGCGGCGGCGGCCGTCGAGGATGGCACGGAGCGCGCCGGAGTCGTGGTGGTCGGGGGTGGCCATGCGATGCCTCACCATCAGTGGTGAGCGGTTATCGGCAGGGCGCGGCGGAGGTTGCGCGTGCGGCAGCGGCTCCTCTCCCGGCAGGCCTCGTGGTAGGCAGGAGAGATGGCGTGGATCTTCTCCCTCTGGGGCCAGTGCCGGACACACGAGGAGGCGAGCGCCTTCGCGGCGCACTTCGAGCGCCAGCGCTGGCTCCTCGCCGACGGGACCGTCACGGTCTGCTCGACCTCGCTCGTGGCCGGCACCTGCTGCTGGGTCCAGCCGACCAGCGTCAGCCGGGCGGGCGCGACCGACGCCAAGGTCGCGGCGCAGCTCACCGAGCTCGGCGAGCGGCTCTACGAGCGCCTGCGCTCCGCGCCGTCGTTCCTCGTCGCTGTCGTCGGCGTCGAGGTGGACGACCTGCGCACGGAGGAGGAGCTCGACGCGCTGATCCGGGACTCGCGGCGGCCGTACCCCGGCCTCGTGGTCGCCACGGAGCTCTGGCGCCGGGCCGGACAGCCACCGCACTTCGAGACCTTCCGGGAGGGCTACGTCTGGGTGCGATACGAGGGGGAGCGCGCGCCTGGCTGAGTGCGCCAGGGATCCTCGCGCTCCCGCGTCCTCCCGCGGCGGGACGAACGAACCGTCGGTCGGCTGGAGCCGTCGGTCGGCTGGAGCCGTCGGTCGGCTGGGAGCCGTCGGTCGGCTGGGAGCCGTCGGTCGGCTGGGAGCCGTCGGTCGGCTAGTAGTTCTCGGCCTTGACCTCGAAGTACTGGCGGTCGTGCAGGCAGGCGGGGCACTTGCCCGGCGCCTCGGCGCCCTCGTGCACGTAGCCGCAGTTCCGGCACTTCCAGCGGGTCGACTTCTCCTTCGCGAAGACCTTGTTCTGCTCGACGTTGGCGAGGAGCTTCAGGTAGCGGTCCTCGTGCTCCTTCTCCGCCCTGGCGATCATGGTGAAGGCCGCGGCGACCTCGGGGAAGCCCTCCTCCTTGGCGACCTTGGCGAACTCCGGGTAGAGCTTGCTCCACTCCTCGTTCTCGCCCGCGGCGGCCGCGCGCAGGTTCTCGGCGGTGGTGCCGGTGAGGCCGGCCGGGTACATCGCCTCGATCTTCACCGCGCCGCCCTCGAGGAACTTGAAGAAGCGCTTGGCGTGCTCCTTCTCGTTCTCGGCCGTCTCGATGAAGAGCTCGGCGATCTGCAGCAGCCCCTCCTTGCCCGCCACGCTGGCCGCGTAGGTGTAGCGGTTGCGGGCCTGCGACTCGCCGGCGAAGGCCGCGAGCAGGTTCTTCTCGGTCCTGGTTCCCTTGATGCTCGGCATGAGCTCCTCCCGTTGCTTGGGTTGTCGGTTCGTCATCCGTGAGAGCCGTGGTGCGCCTCAGCCTCCGCACAGCTCGGAGGCCTCGGGCCAGCGCGCGAGGATGGCGGCGGCCGCGGCGAGCTGCTCGCCGCCCTCGACCGCCTCCTTCACCGCGCCGGCGAGCGCGGTCTCGCCGATCAGGTTCGCCCCGACGAGCTGCCCGTCGCGGCAGACGAGGCGCGTGTAGGTGCCCTCCCCCGCGCGCTCGAAGACGCGGTAGCTCGCGTCGAGCGGCAGGACCTGTCCGATGCTGAAGACGTCGATGGCCAGCACCTTGAGCCGGTTCGAGGGGGGGAGCCCGTGGAACTCGAGGCCCCCGCCGACGGCGTTGCTGCCGGCGATCAGGCCCTGCGCGTAGGAGGCGGGCCAGATCCCGTAGACCATCCCGCGGTGCTCGGCGACGTCGCCGGCCGCGAGGATCGCCGGGTCGGAGGTGAAGAGGCGATCGTCGACGATGACCCCGCTCTTCACCTCGAGGCCGGCCTGGCGGGCGAGGTGGCTGTTCGGGCGCACGCCGGCCGCGAGGACGACGAGCTCGGCCGGCAGCTCCTCGCCGCCCGCGAGCCGGACCCCGCGCACGCTCTCGTCGCCGATCAGCTCCTCGGCGCGGGCGTTGCAGCGCACCGCGACGCCGGCCGCCTCCACGTGCCGCTGCAGCAGCTGGCCGGCCGGCTCGGCGAGCTGGCGCGGCAGCAGCCAGCCGAAGCCCTCGAGGACGGTGACCTGCAGCCCGCGCCGGGCGAGCGCGCCCGCGGTCTCCAGCCCGAGCAGGCCGCCGCCGATGCAGACACAGCGCGCTCCGGCCGCGGCGCGGCGCAGGATGGCCTGGCAGTCGTCGAGGGTGCGGATGGGGAGCACGCCCTCGCGGGTGATCCCGGGGATGGGCGGCGCGAAGGGGTGCGCCCCGTTGGCCAGGACCAGGCGATCATAGGGGAGCACGCGGCCGCCGCGCAGGCGCACCTCCTGCCGCACGCGATCGATGGAGGTGACCTCGTCCTCGAGGAGCTCGACGCGCTCCCGCTCGAACCAGGCGCGGTCGTGGAGCAGCAGGCTGGCCTCCTCGAGCTCGCCGGCGAGCAGCCGGGTCAGGTTGAGCCGGTAGTAGGGCAGGCGCGGCTCGCGCGCGATCAGGGTCAGCACCACCTCGGGGGAGGCGGCCCGCGCGGCCTCGGCAGCGGTGAGGCCAGCGATGCCGCCGCCGACGATGATCACGCGGTCGACGTCGTCCTCGACGGT
This sequence comes from Myxococcota bacterium, assembly GCA_022710245.1. Next base: position 4,191 of record JAKLHH010000015.1, on the reverse strand, counting down.
GGACGCGGTGGTCTCCGCGGCCGCGGGCTCGAAGAGGCTCGCCTCGGCGCCGCACACTGGACAGCTCCCGGGGGGGTGCGCGCCGCTGACGACGTGGTCGCAGATGCTGCAGCGCCAGCGGATGGCGGCCGGCGCCGGCGGCGGGGCAGCGATCTCGAAGGGCGAGAAGAGCTCCTTGCCGACCCCGCAGACCGGGCAGATCTCGGGCGGCTCATCGCCGCGGTGGATGTAGCCGCAGACGTCGCACTTCCAGGTTCTGATCCCCATCGCCGCTCCCGAGCGTTTGACCGTGCCGCGAAGGCTACGATCACGCGCCGGCCGGGTCAACCCGTCCAGCGCGCGCGTCCGGCACCCGCGCGCCGGCCCGGTCAACCCGTCCAGCACCCGCGCGCCGGCCGGGTCAACCCGTCCAGCACCCGCGCGCCGGCCGGGTCAACCCGTCACCAACACCCGTCAGCCCCCGTCCCGTCCCGGCTCTCGGACCGCAGCCGTGGTATCGTGCGCTCCGCGAACACCCAGCAGGGCCAGGGCGCACCAGCGCTGACGGAGGGAACGGGCATGAGCGAACAGATCAAGCTGAGCGAGGAGCAGCTGGCGAGGCTCGCGGGGGAGGTCGTGGTGGCCGCCGGCCGCAAGGACACGGGGGAGCCCGCCGAGCGGATGCTCTACGAGCGCCTGGTCGGCGCGGAGGCGAGGGTGTTCTCCGAGGACGACTGGGCGTTGCTCGAGGAGCGCGTGGGCGCACCGGAGGACTGGCTCCTGGACGAGGTCATCCCGGGGTTCCTCGAGCTGCTCGACCTCCAGCAAGAGGCCGCCGGCGACGAGGAGCTGATGGAGCGCCTGGACCCGTTCCTCGGCGCGCAGGGCGAGCTGCTGCTGTTCCTCGCCGTGCTGAAGGACCGCCTCGCGCTGCCCGGGATCACCCTCGAGGCGGAGGGGCTCCAGATCCCCCGCCGTCCGAGCCGCGACGGCGGGTAGGGCTCAGTCGAGCTGGCAGAGCTCGGCGCGGTCGCTGGCGAGGAGGCGCACCTCGGGGCTGGCCGCCAGGCGCGGCCGCAGCGGGCGATCGCGGTAGCCGGCGCCCGCGCGGGCGGGGTCGGGGTCGGGCTCGAGGTGGCAGAGCCCCTGCACCACGACGACCTCACCCTCCTCGAGGACGCCCTCCAGGTAGCGGAGCGTCTTGTTGAAGACCCAGCCGCGGCTCTGCTGCCCGCGCGAGGCGAGGAAGGCCTCCAGCTCGGGGCTCGCGTCGTTGAAGGTCCCCGAGGAGAGCTGCGTGTCCTGGTCGAGCTTCACCTGCAGCTGGTCCGTCTCGATCAGCGCCGTGCCGCTCTCGTCCTCGAGGAGGAAGCGGGTCACGCAGCGCAGCTCGTCGATGATGGTCTTCCAGTGGGAGCTCTTCCCGCTCGACTTGCGCTGGCGGACGACGACCCGGTAGTAGGCGCAGGCGCGGCCGCTGAGCGGCGCGCGGATCGGCGGCTCGACGTGGCGCAGGCGCCCGACGAGCTTCACCTGCGCGCCGTCTCTCGCGTCGGCCACCCGCACGCGAGGCGCGCGCCGCAGCTTGCCCCACCGCGAGTAGCGGGTGGCGAGGACGACGACGGTGACGGCGACGGCGCCCAGCGCCCCGATGGCGCTCAGCACGACGACGGTGACGGCGACGGCGCCCAGCCCCCCGATGGCGTTCAGCGGCTCCATGGTCTCTCCTCCACGCTCCTGCCCTCAGCGTGCCAGCAGCGCCGGCTGGTCACTGGCGAGCAGGGGCGTCGAGCCATCGGCGCACAGGCAGGGCCTGAGCGGCAGGTCCCGGTAGCCCGCGCCGGCGGGGTCCGGGACCATCTGGCAGCGACCCTGCACCGCGACCAGCGAGCCCTCAGCGAGGATCCCCTCCAGGTAGAGCAGGTTCGTCCGCAGCTCCCAGGGAGGCAGCGCCACGCGGCGCGCGGCGAGGAACGCCTCCATCTCGGGGGTGACGTCCCGGTAGGAGCGAGAGGCGAGCTGCGTCCTCGCGTCGATGTCCAGCTGCAGCTCCAGCGAGCGCGCCTCGATCACGGCGGTGCCGCTCTCGTCCTCGAGGAGGAAGCGAAGCACGTGACCATGCGCGAAGACGACCTGCTCCCAGCCCTGCTCTCGCAGGTGCCAGACGCGCACCTGGTGGCAGGCGCACGGGCGACCGCTGAGGGGCGCAGCCAGCGGCCGGTCCAGGTAGCGGATGTGGCCGACCAGCTTGACGACCGCTCCCGCCTTCGCCCTGGCGACCGGCACGCGGCGCGCGCGCTTCATCTTGGCCCACCCGCTCGAGCGGAGGCGGAGGGCGACCGCGCCGGTGAGCCCCGCTGCCAGCGCGATGAGCGTGATCAGCGCCTCCATCGCCCTCGCCTCACGTCACCTGCTCCGTCTCCACCACCAGCTTGTGGAGGACGAAGCTCCCGCTGAGGCCCTTCAGGCGCAGCGTCTCCTGGCGGACCGCGCCGGCGCGCGCCGCGAGCGCGGCCTTGACCTCCTCGCTCTCCAGCAGCGCCGCGCTCACGGCCACCTCGCGCGGACCCGCGGCGCCCTGCACCCGCGCCGCGGTGTTCACCGTGGTGCCGAAGTAGTCGACCGTGCCGTTCGCCTCGATGGCCAGGCAGGGCCCGCCGTGCAGGCCGATGCGGAGCGCGAGGCGGACGCCGGTCGCGGGGTCGTGGACGCCGATCCGCTCGTGCATCTCGATCGCGGCCGCGAGCGCGCGCGCCGGATCGCGGAAGACCGCCATCACCGCGTCGCCGATCGTCTTCACCAGCGCGCCCTCGTGGCGCGTGTAGATCTCGCGCAGGAGCTCGAAGTGGGCGCGCACGAGGCGCAGCGCCGGCGCGTCGCCGATCCGCTCGTACATCGAGGTCGAGTCGACCAGGTCGCTGAAGAGGAAGACCAGGCTCCGCACCGAGAGCTCGGCGCCGGGCGAGAGCACCTCGGAGCTGAAGAGGTCGCGGAACTCCTGCAGCGCGGTGACCTCGGCGGCGGTCACCGCGGTGTCGGCCCAGGCGGTCCGCACCAGGTAGACCTGCGCCGGCACCGCGCAGCGGCTCTGCACGGTCAGCTCGAGGCGTCCGGCGCGGAGGCGCGGAGGCAGCCCGGCCAGGCCCTCGGCGGTGAGCTCGACCGCGGCCGCGGCGGGCAGCGCGTCGTCCTCGGCGAGCTCGAAGAAGACCGCGCCGCGGCTCTGCGGCGAGGCGAGCTGGTAGCGGCCCGGCGCGACCCGCGCGGAGAGCGCGGCGCGCGCGCCCGGCTCGAGCCGGCGCGAGGCGAGCCGGTGCGGGGTGTTGACCGGGTCGAAGTGGCAGTACTCGACGTGCTCCTGGCCGAGGCCGATCGGCGCGGGCGAGAAGGTGACCTCGATCGCGCGATCGAAGTCGAGGCCGAAGTCGATGTTGCAGGAGGCGCAGTGGCCGCCCGAGGGGACGGCCGCGAGGCTCGCGAAGGTCTCCTTCGCGCGCCGGCAGGAGGGGCAGAGGATGCGCCAGTGCAGGTCGAAGAGCCCCTCGCGGGTCGCCCAGAGGAAGAGGCGCAGGAGGTGGCGCCGATCGACGCCCCAGCGCGCCGCGAGGACGTAGGGGGCGAGGTCGACGAGCTCGCTCTGCGGCTGCCCGAGGAGGTGCTCGCGCAGGCGCACGGCGGCGGGGCCATCGCCAGCGCGGCGGGCCGCCCGCGCGAGCTTCTCCTCGACGAGCGCGCGGTGGCGCGGGCCGGCGGCCGGCGGCTCGCTGCCGATCGCGGGGAGGTCCTCGCCGCGCGCCCAGCCCTCGGCGAGCGCGTAGGCCTGCTGGAACCCGCGGCGCAAGGCAGCGGCGCCGCCGAGGCGGAGGCCGAGGCCGGCCAGGGGGCCGCGAGGCGTCAGCTCGGTGCGCTGGCGGAGGTGCGTGGTGCCGGGCTCCTCGCCGTCCACGAGGTCGAGCCGCGCGACGAGCCGCCTGAGCGGCCCCGCCTGGAAGTCGCGGGTGAAGACGAAGTGCTCCGGCTCCACCCACTCGCAGGGCTGCTCGACCCAGCGCAGGGTGAGGCCTCCCGCGCGGCCGCGCGCGAGCACGCGGCTGCCGCCGGTCGGGAGCGGCTCGTACTCGTAGTGCACCTTGAAGATGCCCGCGAGGCGGTTGATGCGCTCGGTGTCGGCGACGAAGTGCCAGAGTCGAGCGCGCGGCACCGCGATGCGGC
>JAKLHH010001499.1 GCA_022710245.1 Myxococcota bacterium | reverse complement strand
GCCTACGCGCTCTTCCGCGACCGGCGCCTGGCGCGGCAGGACAGCGACGACGGCCCCTACCTGCGCCAGCTCGCCCACTGGGAGCTCTACGCCGGCGCTCGCAGCGCGTTCGTGCGCGGCGTGATCCCCGAGTACAACTACACGACCTTCTACGACGACGACCGCGTGACCGGCCCGCTGCCGACGCGCACCTCGCGCGGGAGCATGGCCGCGACCCTCGGCCTCTACCCGGGCCAGTGGTGGTCGCCGCTGGCGGCGGTCGCGCTCGAGCCGCGCTACAGCCTGGCGAGCGAGGCGCGCTCCGAGGGTGAGCTGCGCACCCTCGAGCACAAGATCCACCGCTTCGACAACCGCGCGGTCTACGCCGGCACCGGCGCCCTCGAGCTCGAGTTCTACCAGCTCTACGAGCGCTCGCTGACCGGCGAGGACCAGCACCTCGACGGGAGCAAGCTCGAGCTGCGCAACCGGGTCATCTACCGGCCGCGGCTCACGTCCCCGATCACCTTCCGGGCCAACTACCTCGGCCTCGACGCGCTCAACGACCTGACCCGGCTCTCGACCGCCCCGCCCTGGGCGCACCAGTCCAGCTTCGAGGGCGTGGTCGAGTGGCTCAGCCGCTGGACCTCGAAGGTCACCACCAAGCTGAAGACCTCCTACTCGCTGGGGACGACGAGCGACCTCCTCTACGTCGACACCGCCGCCGGGACGACCAAGCTGCAGAGCTACCGCCAGCACCGGGTCGGCGTGGAGACCGAGCTCCGGCTCTTCCCGCTCGCCGACGCGGGGCGCCTCTTCGTGCTGCAGCGAAACGGCGTCTTCCGCCTCACGGGCAGCGGTGATGGCTCCACCGAGAGCGTCGACTTCTACACCAGCGCCGGCGCCATCTGGACCATCGGCAGCGCGCTCTACCTCGACGCTGACATCCTGTATCGCAAGCTCACCTGCCTCGAGCAGCCGTGCACCGCCATGTCCCCGCTCGAGATGCGGCTCTTCCTGACATGGAACATCTAGCTCCCCCGCCCTCTCCCTCGCCCTCGCCCTCGCCCGGAGGCTCAGCTCGCTTCCGTCGCTTGTCGCAAGGTTCGAGGTCCGCTCGCTCCCGGAGCACCTGCGCTCGCGCCCTCGGGGACGCGCCGGCTTGCAGATCGGCCGCGGGGCCTGCGCGGGTGGCGGCCGGCAAGCCGGCGCTCGTCTTCGCGCGCCAGCGCGGGACCGGGGCGAGGAGCGCGCTGGCACGCGAAACGCCCGCTCGGTCGCGAGCGCAGGCGCTCCTCACGCTCGCTCGGTGGACCTTCGACGGATCGGGCCAGGTGGTCGGAGCTCGCGGCGAGGCGGATCATGGCCTCTGATCCGGAGCGGCCGGCGCCGTCCTCGCCGCAGGCGTCGGGGGCAGAGGGGCTGAAGAGCAGGTCCCCGGTCCTCTTCGGCGCCCTGGCCGCCGTGCTCCTCGGGCTGCTGCACCTCGGGGTCGCGTTCCTCCCCGCGCCGCCCTTCACCGGCCCGATGAACTTCGTCCTCTTCGCCACCAACCTCTACGTCGTCTACTGCGCGGTCGCCACGCTGCGCGCGCGGAGCGGCCTGGCGGTCGTGGGCTTCATCGCCGGCTACGCGCTGCTCTACCTGCTCGCGATGGTGGTGCTGGGCAAGGCGTCGCTGTTCATCTTGCTGGTCGTCCTCTACGCGAGCGTCTTCGGCTCGCCCGGCCTGCTCGGCCTCCTCGGGC
>JAKLHH010001498.1 GCA_022710245.1 Myxococcota bacterium | reverse complement strand
GCACCGCGCGCCCGCCGAGGAAGGGCGCCAGCCAGACCGCCGGCGCCAGGCGCGCCGCGACGAGCGCCAGCCCCACCACCGCCGCGGCGGGGTCGGCTCCGAGGAGGGCGCGGATCAGGTCGCGGAGGACGTCCCGGTCCACGCGCGCCTCAGCGCAGGAGCGGCACCGCGTGCAGCAGCGCCGAGGTGAAGCGGGCGAGCTGCTGCCCGATCCAGGGGCCGGTGATGGCCAGCGTGGCGAGCACGGCGACGAGCTTCGGCACGAAGGAGAGGGTCTGGTCCTGGAGCTGCGTCGTCGCCTGCAGCACGCTCATCACCAGCCCGACGAGGAGGCTGACGAGGAGCGGCGGCGCGCTCACCAGCAGCACGAGGTAGAGCCCCTCGCGCACGACCTGCAGGATGTAGGGGTCGCTCGCCATCGCCCGCTCACAGGTAGGAGAGGACCAGCCCCTGCGTCAGCAGGTGCCAGCCGTCGACGAGGACGAACAGGAGCAGCTTGAAGGGCAGCGAGACGGTGGGCGGCGAGAGCATGTGCATGCCGAGCGCGAGGAGGATGTTCGCCACCACCATGTCGATGACCAGGAAGGGCACGAAGAGCAGGAACCCGATCTGGAAGGCCGCGGCGAGCTCGCCGATGACGAAGGCGGGCACCACCACCTGCAGGTCGCGGGGTGACCGCGGCGCGGTCGGCGGCCGGGCGCATGCGCCGCGCGAGGTCGCGGAACATGGTGCGGTCGCGCGCCGAGCTGTGCTTGATCAGGAACTCGCGCACCGGCTCCTTCGCGCGCTCCGCGGCCGCGTAGAGCGCGTCGGCGCCCGCCGAGGAGAGGAGCCCCTGCCCCGCCCCGGCGCCGAGCACCGGCCGCACCGCCTCGGCGACCCTGGCCCCGGTCGGCGCCATCACGTAGAGGCTGAGCACCACCGCGAGCCCGGTGATGACCAGCGTCGGCGGGATCTGCGGCGTGCCGAGCGCGCTCCGCAGGATGGAGAGCACCACCGCGATGCGCACGAAGCTGGTGATCATCACCAGCAGGAAGGGGAGCAGCGAGAGCGCGCCGAGGAGGAGCAGCACCGAGAGCGGCCGCGAGCCGAACGAGGGCTCGGCGCCCGCGGCGAGCGCGAGGCCCGGCGCGAGGAGCGCGGGGAGCGCGGCGAGGGTGAGGACGAGCCCGCGCATCATCAGCCCTCCGACCGGGGCTTGCCGCCGAGCCCGAGGAGCTCGCGGAAGCTGCGAGGGGCCTGGCTCCCGGGAGCCTCCGTCGTGGCCGTCGGGGGGGCCGTGTCGAGCTCGGCGAGCTTGGTCACCGGCCCGCCCGGCGCGTCGCTGGAGGCGAGGAGGAGCGAGCGCCCGTCCACCTCGACGACCCAGAGGCTGTGCCGTGACGAGAGCGGGCAGCGCTCGAGCACCTTCACCCGCCCGGCCGGCGCGCGGCCGAGGGACCAGCGGCGCGCCGCCCTGAGGAGGCCGTAGGCGAGCAGGCAGACGAGGAGGAGCGCGCCGAGCATCTTGGCGAGCGCCCAGCCGTACCCCGGGGGCGCCAGCCCTGGCCCGCTCACCTCATCAGCCAGCAGTGCGAGGAGCGCACCCCCCATGGCGGATCACTCGTCGTCGAAGAAGATCGGCTCGCGGTGTCGGAAGAAGAGCTCGATCGCCGCCCGCGCCTCGGGGTCGAGCTGAGAGAAGGACAGCCCCATGCCAGGCACGCTGTCCGGCGAGCTCGGGTTGAACT
>JAKLHH010001497.1 GCA_022710245.1 Myxococcota bacterium | reverse complement strand
CGCGCGGGCGGGCCTGCCCTGGACGGCGGTCGAGGCGGCGCGACTGCAGGAGCTGCACCGGGGCGCCCTCGTCTTCGCGCGCGGCCGGGCCCCCGCGCCCGGCGAGTCGCGCCTCGCGCTCCCGCCGGCGCTGCGCCACCTCTCCTCGACGCGGGTGCGGGCCCTGGTCCGCGAGCTCCTCGCCCGCGGCGCCGCCGAGGAGGGCTGGCGCGCCGCCCTCGGCGACTGCCTCGACCCCGAGGTGCTGGCGCGGGTGCGCGCGCTCGGCCTCTACGGGGGCCGCGGCGCCACTCACGCTCCACGTCGAGGGTGATAGCCGCGAGCTCCCGATCGAGAGTCCACGTCCGCTCGCTCCCGGAGCGCTCGAGCTCGCGCCCTCGGGGACGCGCCGCCTTGCAGATCGGCCGCGGGGCCTGCAGAGGGCGGCGGCCGGCAACGCGGCGCTCGTCTTCGCGCGCCAGCGCGGGCCCGGGCGAGGGCGCGCGCTGTCACGCGAAACGCCCGCTTCGGTCGCGAGCTCGAGCGCTCCTCGCGCTCGCTCGTCGAGAGCTCTGCGCTGGTGGAGTGTCTTGCTCCCTCGTCTCCCTTCGAGCTCCGGCTCCCCTCGCCTTCCCACGCAGGAGCGAGCGTGAGGCGTGCTGACTCGCGACCGAAGGGGCGTCAGGAGTGCCGAGCGGAGCTTGCGGGCCGCCTGCCTCCGCGGTCCTCGGCGGCCCATTGCAAGCGGAGCGTCCCCGAGGGCGCGAGGTCAGCACGCGCGCAAGTTCGAAGCGAGCGGACCTGGAGACTAGACCGAGCGGACGTCGAACCCGAAGCCAGCGGACGTCGAACCAGCGGACGCGAGGGCGGGGTGAGGCGAGGGCGGGGCGAGGGTGAGGGCGAGGCGGGGCGAGGGCTAGCGGATGTTGTACTCGTGCGTGATCCCCTTGCCCTGGCGGTTGAAGCTGATGGTCAGGTGGCTCGCGTTCCGCAGCTTGGTGTAGACCTCGAGCGCCTTGTCCGGGGTGGTCATCGCGTAGCCGTTGATGGCGTTGATGGTGTCCCCGTTGAACATCCCGAGGAGCGAGTAGAGGCTGCCCGGCCGGATCGCGTAGAGCTTGAACCCGTTCGGCTCGCCGTTGCGCACGCTGGGGACGATGCGCGCCGAGCGCGCGAGGAGCGTGGTGTTGGCCAGCACCTTGTTGAGCGCCGCCCGCTCCACCTCGTACTTGCCCTCGCCGACCTTGCGGATGCTCTTGGAGACCTCGTCCTCGAGCGAGGAGAGGCCGGTCGGCTTGAGCGAGACCACGGGCTCGGTGGCGGCCATCGGCGTGCCGCCCGCGGCCTGCTCCACGTCGAGGTCGAGGTACTCGTTGCGGCCGCCGTTCTGCAGGTGTGCGCGGCGGTCCATCACGTCGGTCAGCACCGCCTCGCCGCTCGGCAGCTTGGACCCGATCCCGTACATGCGGCTCTTGCCGTCCGCCGGGTCGAGGATCACCGCGAAGGACCAGGCGCGGTCCTCGTCGCTGACCAGCGTGGCGAGGAGCTTCAGGCTGAGCGAGCTCTTGACCGGCTCGTTGCTGGCCGGCTTGTCGTCGCCAGGGGCGCCCTTGGTCGGCGTCTCCACCACCTTCTCGCAGGTGGAGCAGAAGATGTTGCGACCCAGGATCCCGGCGATGTCCCGCGTCTGGGGCGTCATCTCGGTGGGGTCGAGCATCGCCACGGCGGGCGCCGCGGCCTTGCGCTGGGGCGG
>JAKLHH010001496.1 GCA_022710245.1 Myxococcota bacterium | reverse complement strand
GCCCGCCTCGGGCGAGCCAGTCCTGGGCTACTCGCTGGTGCTCAAGGGCCGTGACCTGACCCGTCTGGGCGGACGGGTCGACATCCACGCCGTGGCGCGACTGGGCGACTTCGAGGTCAGCGACGGAAGCGGACGGGCGCGGGTCCAGGCCCGGGACGCGCGCTTTCTCCTCGGTCGCGGCGTGGAGCGCCCCTTCGATGAGCTCGAACCGGAGCGCCGGGCGGCGATCCTGCCGCTCACCGAGTACCCGGACTGGATCGCGGTCGACTCGGTGCGCTGCGAGGAGCGGGTGCTGCGGCCGGGGGCTCGCGTGGTGGTCTGCGGGCAGGCACGCCTCGAGCTGGACCCGCTGCGTGGCGGTCATCGGGAGGTGGCGCGCTGGCCGGTCCTGGCGGCGACCGCCGAGACTCCGCTCCTGATCGCGGCGGACCACGCGTCGCTGCGGCAGCTGATCGACGACCACCTCGAGGCGCTGGTCGCCGGTTGAGTCCCCCGTCGCTGTCGAACGCGAAGCCGTGGCCCTCGGCCCACCTCTGTGTCTAGACCCGCCCGACGTGGTCGCCCGAGCGTCGGGCGTCAGGGCGCGCCCAGGATCTCCTCGAGCGCCTCCCTCGCCGCCTCAGCCGCTGCGCCGCGGCTGGCCGCGAGCTTCCGCAGCTTCGGCACCGCGCCCCTGGCTCCCTCGCCGATGGCCCCGAGCGCTCGCGCGGCCGCGATGCGGACCGCCGGAGCACCGTCGTCGAGCGCCACGGCGAGCGTCGATGCGGCGGGCGCCGCCGCGGTGCCAGTCAGCCTCAGGGCGTCGGCCGCGGCGACGCGCAGGGGCGCTTCACGGTGGGTGAGCGCGCGCTGCACCAGCGCGAGCGCGGCGCGGTGCTTGATCGCGAGGATCCCGAGGGTCTCCAGCGCGATGAGCTGGAGGCCTCGGTCGGAGGAGCCGAGCGCCCGCTCGAGGGAAGGCAGGGAGCGCAGCCCGCAGTCGACCAGGATGCGGGACGCCGCCTCGCGCGAGTCCGCTCGCTTCTCCCAGCGCGCGAGCCGCAGCAGCTCGGGCGCCGCCGCGCAGGCGACCTGGCCGAGCTGCGCGAGCCCGGAGACCGCAGCCGCGCGAGCACCCCACTCGCGGTCGCCGAGCCGGCGGCGGAGCACGGGGAGCCCCGCCGGGCCGAGCAGCGCGAGCGCCCGCGCAGAGGCTGCGGCCACCTCGCGCTCCGGCAGCCCGAGCAGCGCGTCGAGGGAGGGCAGCGCGCGCGCGCCGAGCCGGCCGAGCCCCTCGACCCAGGGGAGCACCCGGTAGGTCTGGGCGCGCTCCCGCGCGAAGCGGGCCTCGAGCCGCTCGAGGGAGAGCGGCGGTGCGCTCGCGGGCTGCTCGAACGCCAGGTGGACCTTCCCACTCCTGGCCTCGACCATCACCTCCCCGTCCGCGAGCAGCGCGAGCGGGCCCACCTCACCCTCGAAGTAGTGCGGGCTGTAGCCGAAGGGGCAGTCGACGCGCAGCTCGGCGTCGACCCAGACCTTGAGCCACTCGGAGGGCACCGCGCCGCCGGGGCCCGCGCCCGTCGCGGCGAGAAACCCCAGCGCGACCTTGACCCGCCGCGCGCCGAGCCGCAGCTCGCGGGTGACCGTCCGCGGCGTGGACCCGGCGCTGAAGATGCCGCGCCGCTCGAGGGCGGCTCGCGCCTGCGCCGAGGGGGGACGGGCCTGGTGGAGCGCGCGGACCTCGATCACGCCCAG
>JAKLHH010001495.1 GCA_022710245.1 Myxococcota bacterium | reverse complement strand
TGGAGCCGCAGGCCGTGCGGCCAGCGCGGACGACCCCGTCGGCAAGTCGCCCCGCGGTCCAGCGCGACGAGGCGCGCCCCGCGGTCCAGCGCGACGAACTTCGCCCCGCGGCCCCGCTCCCGCTCGACCCCGAGGCCGCCGCGCTCCTGAAGAGGATCGTCGACGAGAGCTACCTCGGGATCCACGAGAAGAACTTCTACCAGGTGCTCGACGTCGACGCCGACGCGCCCCAGCCGCAGGTCGAGCAGGCCTACCGCCGGTCGCTGCAGCGCTTCTCTCCCGAGCAGTTCAAGCGCTACGATCTCGGCGCCGAGGCGCAGAAGCTGGTCGAGCTCTCCGCCATCGTCGAGCAGGCGTACATGGTGCTCTCCGACCCGCTGCGCCGGAGCAGCTACGACGAGACGCTGGCGCTCGCGACGATCCAGCCGCAGGCGGACCCCGACGCCTTCGGCGCTGAGCTGCACTTCCAGGAGGGGCAGGCGCGCCTGCGCTCGCGGGACTTCGATGGCGCGGCGGAGGCGTTCACCGCGGCGGTCGCCGCCAACCCGGGGCAGCCCGACTACCACGCGTTCCTCGGCTGGTCGTTCTTCCTCGCGCGCGGGCGAGGTGAGGCGGGCGCCCTGGCCGCGCGGCCGCACCTGTCCGAGGCGTTCCGCATCGCGCCGGACTCGGCGCAGTCCCACGAGCTCGCGGGGCACGTGGAGCTCGACGCGCGCCGGCTGGAGGAGGCTGCCCAGCACTTCGTGCGTGCGCTCCACCTGGGCGCGCCTCGCCTCGATCTCTTCCAGAACGTGAAGGAGCTCCTCGAGCGCCTCGAGCGCTGGACGGAGCTCGAGCACCAGTACCGGCAGCTGATCTTCCGCCTGCGGGAGAAGGAGCCGCTGCGCACGGTGCCGCTGTGGATCGACCTCGCCCAGCTCTATCGCCACCGCCTGGGCAGCCCGGACAACGCGCGCGTCGCGCTGCAGGTCGCCGGCAAGCTGGCGCCGGACGACCCGCGGGTGCACGCGGCGCTCGCGGCGATGGAGGCGAGCGCCGGGCGTGAGTGGGCGCAGGCCGTCGACGCGCAGCGCCGGCGTCTCCTCGCCACCCCGCAGGATCCGGCGCCCGCGCGCGAGATCGCGCGCCTCCACCTGGCAGGCCAGCGGGCCGATCACGCGCTGGCGGCGCTGACGGTCCTCGACTGGCTCGGCGGCGCCGGCGAGGAGGAGCAGCGCGTCCTCGACCAGCTCCGCGCCCGGGCGCCGCGTCAGCCGGCGCGCCCCCTCTCGGCCGCGGAGCTCGCCGCGCTCCGGCGCTTCGAGGGCGCGGGCCCCGTGCTCGAGGTCCTCGACGTGCTCTCGCCGCTGCTCTCGCGGCTCTCGCCGGTCACGCTCGAGTCCCTCGGCAGCGGGGAGCTGGAGCTGCTGGCGGAGATCGCGCTCCCGCACCCCTTCGCCGAGGTCTTCGCGCGGGTCTGCGACCAGCTCGCGACTCCGCGGCCGCCGCTCTACCTCTCGCAGACCATCGGGCTCGCCGCGGCGCCGCTGCCCGGCGAGGCGGCGGTGCTGGTCGCGGGCAACCGCCTGGTGGACAGCCGCGACGAGGCCCTCATCGCGCTCATCCTCGGGCGCGCGCTGAGCTGCCTCGACGCTGGCCGCCGGCACCTCTACTGCCGGTCGATGGACGATCTGAAGGACGCGGTGATGGCCGCGCTCGCGCTCTTCAGCCCCGCGGGCAAGCCGCCGCCCACGGGG
>JAKLHH010001494.1 GCA_022710245.1 Myxococcota bacterium | reverse complement strand
GGCCTTTGTCCTCGGCGCCTGCCTGCTCGGCGCGTCGATGTTCCTCGGAGGTCATGACGCGGACAGCGACGTGCATCTGGGAGACGCTGACGCGCACGTCGAGGCGGACGCGCACGACGGGGACCACGAGGGCGGCCCGTCCTCCGACCACGGGCACGGCCTCGACGCCAGCGCGCTCTGGCTGCCGTTCGTCAGCGTGCGCTTCTGGATCTTCTTCCTCTGCTTCTTCGGGCTGACCGGGGCCATCTTCACCCTGCTCGCGCTGGCCGGGAAGTGGGTCACGCTCCTCGCCGCGCTCGCCGTCGGTGCGGTGACCGGGTTCGCCGCCGCGCTGACCATCCAGTACCTCAGGCGCCACGAGGTCGGCAGCGCCCCGACCGAGGAGGACCTGAAGGGGCTCGAGGGCGTGGCGATGCTGCCCTTCGCGGTGGGCGGGAAGGGCAAGGTGCGGCTGCAGGTGAGGGGGCAGACGGTGGACCTCGTCGCCGTGAGCGAGGCGCCGTCGCCGATCGAGAAGGGGCGCCGCGTGGTGGTGATCGACATCCGCGGGAACGAGGCCGTGGTGGTGACGGCGGGGGAGCTGCAGGGGGAGCCGGAGGGGCAGGAGCCCGAGCAAGAGCCCGAGGCCTGAGCGCGCGAGAGAGCGCTGGCGACGAGACCGAAGGCCGAGCTGGCGGTGGAGCGGCGCTGCGAGCTGCCGCGACCAGGACTGGAGCGGCGCCGCGAGGCCGCCGCGACTGACGATCGTCGGCCGCAGAGGCCGCGAGGGAGGACGAGATGGACCTGGAAGGGCTTGGTCACCTGGAGGGCGTCGTCCGCGTGGGCATCTACGCGCTGGCGGCCGCGGTCGGGCTGCTGATCCTCCTCTGGATCATCCGCAGCTGGCTCTACATCTGTCGGCCGAACGAGGTGCTCATCTTCTCCGGCCGCAAGCGGCGGCTCGCCGACGGCACCAGCATCGGCTACCGGGTCATCTTCGGCGGGCGCGCGTGGAAGATCCCGCTCCTCGAGCGCGTCGACCGCATGGACATGACCACCATCCCCATCGAGATCGCCGTCTCTGCCGCCTACTCGAAGGGCGGCATCCCGCTCAACGTGCGTGCCATCGCCAACGTCAAGGTCTCCTCCGACCCCGGCGAGATCCTCAACGCCATCGAGCGGTTCCTCGGGCGCGAGCGGGAGGAGCTGCGGCGGGTGGCGAAGGAGACGCTGGAGGGTACGCTCCGCGGCGTGCTCGCCACGCTGACCCCCGAGGAGGTCAACGAGAACCGGCTGAAGTTCGCGCAGTCGCTCGCCGAGGACGTGGAGGACGACTTCAAGAAGCTCGGCCTCACCCTCGACACGCTCAAGGTGCAGCACGTCACCGACGACGTGAAGTACCTGGAGAGCATCGGCCGCGCCCGCATCGCCAACGTGATCAAGGAGGCCGAGATCGCCGAGTCGAACGCCAACAACGAGGCGGCGAAGAAGGCGGCGGAGGCCAAGGCGCGCGGCGAGATCGCGCGCAAGGACGCCGAGCGCATGGTGGTGCAGAAGCGGAACGACCAGCGGCGCATCGCCGCCGAGTTCGAGGCGCAGGCGGAGTCGGAGCTCCGGCGTGCGAAGGCGGCGGGCCAGCAGGCGCGCGCCGAGGCCGAGCAGCAGCTGCAGTCGATCCGCCGCGAGCTGGAGCAGGTTCGCCTGCAGGCCGACGTGGTGATCCCCTGGGAGGCCAAGAAGTCCCAGCAGGAGTTCGA
>JAKLHH010001493.1 GCA_022710245.1 Myxococcota bacterium | reverse complement strand
CTCTGTGGCCCCGTCGTCCCACCCTTCGATCACGCGCCCTACGGGAGCGACCGCGCGGCGGTCCTCGCCGAGCTCACCGGCAAGGTGGCCGCGCTCTTCGCCGACTTCGAGCTCCAGATCGTGACCGAGCGTCCCGCGCAGGGGCCGTATGTGATGGCCCTCGTCGGCGGACGCTCGAGCCTCTGCGGGTACCCGGACGGGCTCGGGGGGCTGAGCCCGCTCGACTGCGACAACGTGATGCCGTCCGACCTCTGCTTCGTCTTCGCGGAGACCTTCACTGCGCTCGACGGCGTCGCCGTCAGCATCGCCCACGAGGCCGGGCACGGCTGGGGCCTGGTGCACACGGCAGAGGCCTGTGACGTGATGTCGATCGGCTGGTGCCAGGGCGGCACGAAGAAGTTCCTCGACCAGGAGATGAAGGTGGCGGCAGACGCGAGCGGCTCCTGCGGCCGCTCCACCACGAACTCCTGGCAGCGGCTCGCGGCCGTGCTCGGGCTGCGCGCGGCACCGCGCGAGGGCGCGCGGGAGGGAGGCCCGACGCCGGACGGCCGCACGGACGCGCGACGGGAGGTCGGGGCGCCAGACCACGGTCTCCAGGACAGCGCGCCTCCCTCGGGGGGCTGCGCGTTCGGTCCCCCGCTGCCCGGGGGCATCGCCGTTTCGCTTTTCATCCTGTCCCCACTCGTTCTAAGCTCCTGGCGCAGGCGCCTGCGATCACGCCACCAGGTGGAGAAGGCACATGGGCATCCTCGATGAGCTGAGCTCGGCGACCGGTGACAAGAACTCCAACGCGGAGCTGGTCAAGCAGTGTCTGAAGACCCCGGCGCTGCTCCACAGCCTCGCCGAGGGGCTGCGGACAGGGACGCCCCAGGCGAAGCTGGACTGCGCCGAGGTCCTCTCCGAGGTGGCCGCGGTTCGGGCCGACCTGCTCTCCGAGTTCGTCACCGACTTCCTCGACGCGAGCAAGTCCCAGGTGAAGGGCGTGGCCAAGCTCGCGTTCAAGGGCCTGATCCTGGTCACGGCCGCGCGCCCCGGGGAGGTCTATGCCGAGCGCGAGTACCTGCTCGAGGCGGCCAAGCCAGAGAACCCGAACGCGCTCGAGGCGGCGGCGGTGCTCGCCGCGCTCTGCGGCAATAACCCGAACTACCGCGGCAAGCTGATCGCGAGCGTGGTGCGACTGCTCAACACCGTCGCGGACAAGGACCTGCCCAAGTGGGTGACCACCATCGGCCCCGCGGTCGAGGGCTCGCCCGACGCGCTGAAGCGCCTCACCATGGCCATCGACCCTCGGCGGCCGGCGCTCGCCGAGGCGATCGTCAAGAAGCTCGACAAGGCGATCGTCAAGCTGGAGAAGACCACGGTTCGGGCGCGGTAGCCTCCGCCGCCTCTCGCCGCCGCCCTCCGCTCGTCCCACCGCAGTTGCGGCTACCGCCAGCGCTCCTCGCTCCGTCGCTACGCTCGTTGCGGCTGACGCCAGCGCTCCTCGCTCCGTCGCTACGCTCGTTGCGGCTGACGCCAGCGCTCCTGCTTGCTGGGGCGCGAGGGCCCCTCGGCCGCGGACCTCACATGGAGAACGCCGGGTGCGCCGCACCACGGGGGCCGATTCGCCGAGCGTTGATCGCCCGGGTGGAGCAGACGCTCCTGGCGCTCGCCGAGGGTCCGCGGCCGAGCGACCCTCGCTTGGCGCGGCTGGCTCGGACGCTCGAGGTTCAAGACTCTGAGTCGATGCTGGTCGGACGCT
>JAKLHH010001492.1 GCA_022710245.1 Myxococcota bacterium | reverse complement strand
GGCGTCAGCACCTTGAAGTAGAGCGTGATGGGGAACTTGCCGCCGCGGGTGACCGCGTCGGCGACGTCGTACCCGATCAGCTTCACCTTGTTCTCGAAGTTCGCCTCCACCTTCTTGAAGTTCTTGCCGAAGGCGGGCGGCGAGGTGAGGACGTAGCGGCGCAGCGGGTTGAGGTCCTGCGGGCACCGCCCGCCCAGCTGGTTGGAGATGATCAGGTACTGGGAGTTGCGGTCGTCGAGGACGTGATAGGTGATCCGGGCCTGGCGCGCCGCCTGGTCGATGGTGGCGAGGTAGCTCGACGGGATCAGCACGAAGGCGCGCCGCGGCTCCTTGAGCATGGCGAAGAGCTGCGACTGGTCGCGCACCTCGTCGACCTGGCCGTGGTTGTAGTAGGCCGCGCCGCGGCCCGCGACCTGGTACTGCGCGAGGCGCTCGCCGCCCGACGCGCAGCGATGGAACGTCTCGAAGAGGCCCTTGTTGGAGAGGTGGAGGCTGAGGTTCGGCGTCAGCCAGAGCGAGCACCAGAAGCCGAAGGCCACCGCCCCGGCGATGGCGCCGAACCAGTAGCGGCGGTGGTCGCGGCCGCCGATCATCCGCAGCCCCTCGCCGACGCCGTTGGCGATCAGCGCGAGGAGGTGGGCGACCCAGGCGCCGGGGACCAGGACGACCGCGCGCCAGATTCCGCCGAGCAGGCTGCTGCGGTAGCGGGGGCGCGGGATCGTGGAGTCGAACGGCCGCGGCACGCCGCCGAGGGAGAAGAAGAAGAGCACCGCGAGGAGCGCGCCGAAGATGCGTACGGCGGTCTTGATGCTGAGCTCGAGCGGATACTTCGCTGGCGAGAGCAGGTGCGCGAAGGCGAGGCTCTCGGGCTCGGCGAAGTAGTCCTGCTGGAGCACCGCGATCGTCGCCAGGGCGATGATGCCCCAGACGCGGTGCGCAGGCTTGCCGACGAGGAGCTGGTGGAGCGCGACGCCGACGGCCACCGCCGCCCAGGGCAGCGCGGGGTAGCGGATGCTGCCGAGGTAGCCGGCCCAGAGCGTGGCGAGGACGTAGGCGCCCACCACCAAAATGACCAGCAGCACCTCGGGGAACGCGGTCCGCTCGCGGCGCTCCGGCTCGGTCCGCTGCGTGACCACGAAGCGGAAGAGGGCATAGGGGAGCAGCGCGAACCAGGGGAAGAAGCCGGAGCCGATGTTCTTGAAGAGCGTGTCGAAGGCGGGCGGGATCTCGAGGCGGCGGTACTCGCCGCCGAGGAGCAGGTAGGGCGTGACCTTGAGCACCGCGAGGAGTCCGCCGATGCAGGCGGCAGCCACGAGGAGCGCGACGGCGAGGCCCTTGGCCGCGCCACGCAGCGCCTGCCCGACGGTGGCGCCCTCGGGGAGATCAGGGCCCACGTGAGAGAGCGGCGGCTGCGACGCGGTGGAGCGGTAGGGGTCCGTGCCCAGCTCCGGCCCCGGCCCCTCCGCGGGCGGGGCGGGCGCCTCGACGCGGTTCGGGGTCCAGCGGCTGAGCGCGACGGCGAGCCCGAGCGCGAGGAGCGGGAAGGCGGTGCCGAGGAGCAGACCGGCGGAGAGGAAGCCGCAGACCAGCCCGACGGCGCCGAGGACCAGATCCAGCCGGCTGCGCTTGCCATCTGCGGGCCAGAGGTAGGCAGCGAGCCCGCCCACCGAGGCGAGCAGGCTCACGTAGAACGGCATGTCGCTGACGAGCTGGCGAGCCTGGAAGATGAAGCCGGGCGTGGT
>JAKLHH010001491.1 GCA_022710245.1 Myxococcota bacterium | reverse complement strand
ACGACTCGACGATCGACTGCGCCACCGAGAGCCCCAGCCCGGTGCCCTGCCCCGGCTCCTTCGTCGTGAAGAACGGATCGAAGATCCGCCCGCGGTGCTCGGGCGGGATGAGGGGGCCCGTGTTGGCCACGCGCAGCTCCAGCTGCTCCGGCCCGGGACCGCGCCGCCCCGAGATGTAGATGGTCCCCTTGCCGGCGATGGCGTCGGCCGCGTTGAGCAGCAGGTTCACCAGCACCTGCACGAGCCGCGAGGCGTTCGCCGCCACCGCCGGCAGGTCCTCGAGCCCCTCCCGCGCCACCTCGACCTCCCGCAGGCGACGCTGGGGGCCGACCAGCTGCAGCGACTGCTCGACCACCGAGGCGAGGGAGACAGCCTCGACCGCGTCCTCCACCGGCCGGGCGTAGTCGAGGAGCTCACGGATGATGCGGTGGATGCGCTGCGCCTCGTCGCGGATGCGCGCGAGGAAGTCCTTCGCCTCCTGCTCGGGCACGCCGCCTGCGGCGAGCACGTCGCTGAAGCCGATGATCGACTGCAGCGGGTTGCCGACCTCGTGGGCCACCCCGGCCGCGAGCCGCCCGACGGAAGCCAGCTTCTCGGAGCGGATTAGGTGCTCGCGCGAGGTCGCCAGCTCCCGCTGCTGCCCCTCGAGACGGCGCAGCTGCTCCTGCACCGACTCGGTCATCTGGTTGAAGGACTGGGCGAGCGAGCTGAACTCGGCGGCTCCGTCGGTGGCGAGGCGGACCTCGAGGTCACCACCGGTGACGCGCGTCGCTGCCCGCTGCAGCGCGCCCAGGGGCCCGATCACGTAGCGGGTGAGGACGAAGCCGACGAAGAGCACGATGATCACCACGTCGATCGCCATCAGCGCCCAGAAGAGCCCGGGCCACTCGTAGGCTCCGTGGCCCAGCAGGCTGCTGGACTGCGCCACGCCGACCACCCGGGCGCCGTGGAAGATCGGGCTCAGCACCTCGACGGCTGGCTCGGCCCCCTCGCGTACCCGCAGCTGCTGCTGACCGAGCAGGGCGAGCGGCACCCCCGCCGGCGGCGCCAGCAGGGACCCGCTCGCGGCGAGCGGCGCCCCGTGCCCGTCGAGCACCACCAGCCCCTGCAGCAGCGGCGAGGGCGCGAGCGAGCTCACCAGCCGCTGCAGCGCCGGGCGCTCTCCTGCGGAGAGCGGCGGGGCGAGCAGCGCCGCCACACCCTGGCCGAACGTGCGGCAGGTCTCGACCTGCACGTCGAGGAGCTGGCGCCGAGTCGCCCACAGCGCGATCCCGCCCGCCGAGAGGGTGGCGACCACGAGGATCAGGCTCAGCCCGACGAGGAGCTGAGCGCGCAGGCCGGGGGTGCGCGACATCCCGGCCATTGTAACCTCGGAGTCTGCGGGACTGCCATTCGGTCCGTGACACGTCTGATCCGTGAGGCACCGCCCGGAGGCCTCCGCGGCGAGTTCGTGCTATAGAGCCAGCCAACGGAGGGAGTCATGGAGCTGAGCACCGTCACCATCGAGAAGCCCGCGGAGGTCAACCTCATCCTCGGGCAGTCGCACTTCATCCGCACCGTCGAGGATCTGCACGAGGCGCTGGTCACCTCGGTGCCGGGGATCAAGTTCGGCGTGGCGTTCTGTGAGGCCTCCGGCGATCGGCTGGTCCGCCACAGCGGCACCGACGAGGAGCTCCGCCAGCTCGCCGCGCGCAACCTGCAGACGATCGGCGCCGGGCACCTCTTCCTCATCCTGCTCGGCAACGCGTTA
>JAKLHH010001490.1 GCA_022710245.1 Myxococcota bacterium | reverse complement strand
GCACCGTCGAGTCCACCGGCGCGACCATCGTCACCCGCGCCACCACCTCGCGCATGAGCGGGCTCTCGGCGATGTAGCGGGCGTCCTTGCGAGCCTCGCTGACCTGCTCGCGCAGCGCGCTGTTCTCCTGCTTGAGGAGCTGGTTCAGGCGGCGGACCTCCTCGACCATCAGGCTGTTGTGCAGGGCGATGGCGAGGAGCCGCGCGACCTGCGCCGCGCTCTGCAGGCAGCAGTCGAGGAGCCCGTCGCCCCGACGGTGGGCGATGTTGAGCGTGCCGAGCACCTGCCCCTCGAAGATCAGCGGGAAGGCGACCATCGCGGCGTAGCCGGCGCGCCCGAGGTGCTCCTCCTCGGAGTAGCGCGGCCGCTCGGGGTCGATGGTCTCCAGGATGAAGGGCCGCCGCGAGGTGATCGCCACGCCGCAGGCGGAGCCCGCGAGCGGGAAGCGCGTGCCGGGGGGCGGGGTGGGCCCGCTCGGGTCGTCGACGTGGAGGAGCTCGACGTACGCGGTGGAGCCCTCCTCGACGAGGCGCATGATGCCGGCGCGGGTGGCGCCGAAGTAGCGGCGCAGGAGCGCGGCGGTGCGATCGACGACGACCCGCAGGTCGACCGAGGCCAGGATGGCGTCGATGCCCTCGTCGAGGATCGCGTCGCGCTGGTCGTGGAGCGGGCAGTGGGCGGGTTCGTCCATCTCAGGGATATACCGAAATCTCGGTGCGAGGGCCACGTGGTTCCGGTCCCGGCCTCGCCCCGGCAGCGGCCGCCGCCGTGACTCCGCGGGGTTCGGCGCTGGCGCCTGCCTCGGAATACCGCGCGGCGCCGCGCGTATACTCCCGCCATGAACCTGCGCACACCGGTGTTCCTCCCTGCCCTGCTGCTGGCTGCCTGCGCGAGTGGGCCGCCGTCACCCGCGCCGTCCACGGCGCGCGCCGATCGGAGCGCGCCCTCGCACGCGGCCGCGGCGCCTGACCTGGACGCCACCTGCCGCGCCATCGCCGCCGACATCCGCCGCCTCCGCGATCGCTTCCCCCAGCTCGCGGACGTCGAGCGCGCGCGGATCACCATGGGCAGGAGCTGCCGCATCAGCTTCGAGCACCGCTGTCACCGCGCGACCCACGCCGGAGGCTGGAGCGCCGCCGTGCCGAACCCTGACCCCGACGGGGTCTGGTTCTACCTCGGGCTCTGGGACGAGTCGGACCCGGCCGAGGCGGCCGCGCAGATCAACACCCAGCCGGTGATGCCGCTGCGGACGCTCGGCGGCAAGCGAGTCACCTTCCTCATCCTCGAGGGCAAGGCGACGCGCCCGCTCGGCGGCGAGCTGCTGCGGATCCTCAAGCGCCACGGCCTGCGCGAGGGCCGCGACCCGTGACACCCACGCCGATCCCCGGAGGCACGATGCGCGCTCTCTCCTTGATCACCCTGTCGTTCACCCTGGCCCTGGTCGTGGCCGCCTGCGGCGAGGGCAAACAGATCCGCGAGCTCGCCAAGCAGCGCGGCGCGCAGCTCTCGGTGAAGCTGACCAAGCTGCGGGCGCTGAAGGCGGCCGTCGACCGGACGCCGCCGCTGAAGGAGAACGGCTTCCGCGACGCGGCCACGCTGGCGCCGCGCTTCCCCTTCGCGCCCGACCACGACGCCGTCGTGATCCACGCCGAGCGGCTGGCGAACCTGCGCGCGCCCAGCATCCCGGTGGTGATCGAGAAGCACTCCTCGGCGGCCGAGCTCGCCGAGCTCCTCGAGACGGGGAGCTGGCC
>JAKLHH010000149.1 GCA_022710245.1 Myxococcota bacterium | reverse complement strand
CTCCGCCTCGCCCGCCCGCCCGCTCACCGCGAGCGTCACCGCCAGCGCGAGGAGCGCCTCTCCGTCGGCGGGATCCAGCGCGAGCGCGCGCCGCAGCGCGGCCTCGGCGCCGGTGAGGTCGCCGCCCAGGCGGAGGAGCTGGCCGTGACAGCGCTGGGCAGCGGCGAGGCGCGGGTCGAGGGCCAGCGCCCGGTCGAGCTGGCGCCCCGCCTCGGCTCGATGCCCGAGGTGCAGGAGCAGGCAGCCCAGCTCGGCGCGCGCCTCGGCCAGCCTGGGCGCCAGCGCCACCAGCTTCTGCAGCTCGAAGCGCGCCGCCGGCAGCTCGCCGAGGTGGAGGAGCGCGAGGGCCAGGTTCGAGCGCGCGTTGACGTAGCCGGGGTCGATGGCCAGCGCGGCGCGCAGCGAGCGCACGGCGTTTCGGTGCTCGCCCCACTCGAGGAGCACCACGCCGAGGTTGTTGTGGGCCTCGGCGAGATCGTCGTTCTGCACCAGCGCGTCGCGGAAGCAGCGCGCCGCGCGGACGCGGTCGCCGCGGCGGAGCGCGATCAGCCCGAGCCCGTTGAGAGCCTCCGGGTCGCCGGGGTTGTACTCGAGGACCAGCACCAGCTCCGCCTCGGCCTCGTCGAGGCGGTCCTCGGTGAGCAGCCGCGCTCCGCGCTGCTGGTGCAGCGCCGCCTTCGGGTTGAGCGGGGTCCGGGCCGCGCAGCCGACGAGCAGCGACGCGAGCGACACCAGGAGCAGGCAGATGGCGACTCGAGGGTGCCGTCGGGTGCGTCGGGTGCGTCGGGTCGCGGGCATCGGGGCGCCTCCTGTGATAGGTTCTCGGCAGCGAGCGCCGGAGGTTGCGTGATTTCTTCAGAGCGACGTGAGCCATGAGCGAGAAGCACTTCACCTGCGGAGTCTGCGGGGCGGACTTCACCGTCCCCGAGGCCGCGCTGGCCAAGTACCCGGGCTGGAAGCCGCAGAAGTGCCTGCGCTGCCGGCCCGCGTCCGGCGCCGCGGCGGGGGGGCGCGGCGCGGCGCGACCGAAGCCGAGCGCGCCCTCGCGGCCGGCGCCCGATCGCTCAGAGCCGCCGCCGGGGCCCAACCCCGAGCCGCTGCCGACCGGCGACCCGGACCTCGACCGCAAGCTGCGCGTCGTCCTCGAGCGGCACCGCGCCGGCCCTCACGAGGGGGTCTTCACCGACGGCGGCTGCTCCGGCAACCCGGGGCCCGGAGGCTGGGGGGCGGTGCGCGTGCAGGGAGGGAAGATCCTCGCGCAGCAGCACGGCCGCGACCCCGACACGACCAACAACCGGATGGAGCTGATGGCGCTCATCGCGGGCTACAAGATGCTCGAGCCCGACGAGGAGGTCACGCTCTGGTCGGACAGCCAGCTCTGCGTCAACACCATCAACGAGTGGGCAGCGCGCTGGGAGAAGAACGGCTGGCGGCGCAAGGACGGCCCGATCAAGAACCTCGAGCTGGTGAAGGAGGCCTACGCGCTCTCGCGCGCGCGGCCGAAGGCGCGGCTCTGCTGGGTGCAGGCCCACAACGGCTCGCGCTGGAACGAGTACGTCGACACGCTCTCGACGGGGGAGCTGCGCTAGCAGCCCTCTTTGCGATCGGGCAGGGCGAGTGATGGGTGAGACGACGAGCGATCCCTCCGATGGCGGCAATGTCGACGGAGGCACGGTGCCCTACGAGCTTCGATACACCTTGCCCTGGCGATGGACCCTCGCCCCTCATCTCCGGCTGTGGGGCCCGCTCGGTCTCTTCTACGGAGGGGCAGCGGTCCTGCTGCTCGCGCTGCCTTGCACCCACTTGCGGCTCGCGTTGCCCGCTGCAGGGGTGTTGCTCGTCCTCGCCTGGGTCGGGCGCAACTTCTTTCGGGGCATCGTGAACGGGCTGCGCCGGGGCGGCATCGAGATGGATCTTCGCGTCGAGGAGAACGGACTCGGATATCTGATGGGTGGCGAGCGCTGCTGGATCTTCCTCGACGGAATCCGGCGAATCGAACAGCTTCGCAAGGGACTCTGGACGATCGTCCATTTCAACGGCACCGTCATCCACGTCCCCGCCGAGAGCATCTCCCCGGCGCAGCTGGCCCACCTGCGGGCCGCGGCAGCACGAGGGAAGACCCCGGAGGGCGTCCAGGCGGTCATCGAGCGAGGCCGGGCGCTGATGAAGCAGGAGCAGGACAAGGAACCGTAGCGTAGCGGTCCGGTCCGGCGGGGACGCTAGACGAGCTTGAGCCGAGGCGGGTTGTCGACGGCGCGCCTGGCGATCTCGCCGACCAGCGCGTCGACCACGCGTCCGAACGCCTGCGCCGCCGGGCCCTCCGGCTCGCGCAGCACGATCGGCACCCCCTCGTCGCAGCTCTCGCGGATGCCGGTCAGGATCGGGAGCTCGCCGAGGAACGGCACCTCCAGCTCCGCCGCCGCGCGCTGGCCACCGCCCTGCGAGAAGATGTGGTGCATCTTGCCGCAGCCGTCGCAGACGAAGCTGCTCATGTTCTCGATCAGCCCGAGCACGGGGATCTGCACGTTGCGGAACATGTTGCGGCCGCGGATCACGTCGGCCAGCGCCACCGTCTGCGGCGTGGTGACGAGGACCGCCCCCGCCGAGCGCACGAGCTGCGCGAAGGAGATGTGCACGTCGCCGGTCCCCGGCGGGACGTCGACGATCAGGTAGTCGAGCTCGCCCCAGCGCACGTCCTCGAGGAACTGCGAGAGCGCCTTGTGCAGCATCGGCCCGCGCCAGACCACCGCCTGGGCAGGATCGAGGAAGAAGCCGATGGACATCAGGTGCACGCCGTGCGCCGCCACCGGGACCATCCGCTCCTTGCCGTCCTCCTGCACCACCTCGGGCGGCTGCGTGACGCCCATCATGGTGGGGATCGAGGGCCCGTAGATGTCCGCGTCGAGGAGACCGGTGCGCGCGCCGCGCCGGGCCAGGCTGGCCGCGAGGTTGATCGCCACCGACGACTTGCCGACGCCCCCCTTGCCCGAGGCGACCAGGATCACGTTCTGCACGCCGGGCAGGAGATCCTTCGTCTCGGCCGCGCCGCTCTTCATCCCGCGCGTGCGGGCGGCCATCTCGATGGCGACCCGCTCCACGCCGGGGACGCGGCGCAGCGCCGCCTCGCAGTCCGCCTGGATCTTCGCGCGCAGCGGGCAGGCCGGCGTGGTGAGCTCGACGGTGACCGCGACGGCGCCGCCGTCGACCTTGATGTCCTTGATCATGCCGAGGCTGACCAGGTCCCGCTTGAGCTCCGGGTCCTGCACCTCGCTGAGGGCGGCTCTGATCTCTTCGACGCTGGGCATCTGCTGCTCCTCCCCCCCGCTCCTGGGTGAGAATCTTCAGGATTCGACGAGAAAGTCAACCACTGCTCGTCGCTGCTGGTCGCGGCTCAGGGGACGCGCGGCGCCAGGGCGGACCACTCCAGGCGTCCGTCCGCGTGGAGGCGGACCCCCACCGCCCCCAGCTGGTCGACGCGGGCGAGCGGCACGCCGCGGGCGCGGTAGCGCGCGAGGACGCGCGGGGCCGGGAAGCCGAAGTGGTTCTGCGGTCCGCAGGAGATCACGGCCAGGCGCGGGGAGACCGCCTCCAGCCAGAGGTCCGTCGAGGAGGTCGCGCTCCCGTGGTGCGCGACCTTGAGCAGGTCGGCGCGGACCCGGGCGCCGGCGCGGCGGACCAGGAGGCGCTCCACCTCCGCCTCGATGTCCCCGGTGAGGAGCGCGGCCGCGCGGCCGTGCTCGACGCGCAGCACGATGCTGTTGTCGTTGGCCTCGAAGCCGCGATCCGCGCACTGCCCCTCCGCCCCGGCGGGCCAGAGGGGGAGCAGGCGCGTGCGGCCTCGCTCGAGCGGGCGCGGCGAGGCGACCACCACGCCGCGGCGGCGCGCCTCGTCGAGGAGCGCCTCGAGCCTGCCATCAGGCTCGTCGTGCCAGCAGACCCAGAGCTCGCGGACCGGCAGCTCGCGCAGCACGGCCACCAGCCCGCCGACGTGGTCCGGGTGGGGGTGGCTGGCGACGACGAGGTCCAGGCGGCGGACGCCGGCGCCGCGCAGGAAGGGCACCACCCGCGCCTCGCCCGGGTCGTACGCCGCGCCCCCGCGCTCGCCCCCGCTCGACCGCTCGCCGAAGCCGAGCCCGCCGCCGCCGTCGACGAGGACGCTGGTGCCGTCGGGGAGCCGGAGGAAGGTGCTGTCGCCCTGCCCCACGTCGAGGAAGGTGAGCTCGAGCGCGCCCTCGGCTCGCCGGCTGAGCGCGAGCGTGGCCGCCACGCCGAGGCAGAGGACCGCCAGCGCGAGGGCGGCGCGGCGGGCCGCGCGGGCGCGGAGGAGGAGCGCGAGGCCGCCGGCGCCGCAGCCCGCGGCGGCGAGCCAGCCCACCGAGACGTGGAGCGCCGAGAGCTCCCAGCCAGCGGCGAGGTGGCAGATCGCGTTCAGCCCCGAGGCGAGCCAGCCTGACAGCGTGAGGACGGGCGCGCCGAGCGCCGGGTGCAGCGCGCCGAGCGTGGAGCCGATCAGGCTCGCCGGGAGCAGCGCGAAGCTGGTGAAGGGCACCCCGACGAGGTTCACCAGCAGGCCGGCGAGGGAGACCTGGTGGAAGTGGTGCGCGGAGATCGGCGCGGTGAGGAGGCTCGCCGCCAGGCTGGCGAGGAAGAGGTCCCGGGCCCAGCGCGCCACCGCCCGCAGCCGCCCCGTCGGCCGCGGGCGCTCGCGCCGCGCGATCAGGAGGAGCCCGACGACGGCGAGGAAGGAGAGCTGGCAGCTGGCGCGGAAGAGGTTCAGCGGATCCCAGGCGAGCAGGCCCAGCGCGGCGAGGGCCAGCGGCCGCGCCCCGTCGGGGCTGCGCTGGCCGAGGAGCCCGATGAAGCAGGCGCAGGCCATCACGCAGGAGCGCACCGCGGAGGGCACCGAGCCGGTCACCAGCGTGTAGCCGATCACCGCCGCCGCCGCCGGGAGCGCCGCCAGCCTGCGCGGGTCGACGCTCACGCCGACGCCGCAGCGGAGCAGCAGCCAGCGCACCGCGGCGAGCGCGCCCAGCGCGACGATGGTGAGGTGGAGCCCGCTCACCGCGAGCAGGTGGCTCGCCCCGGCGCGCGCGTAGTCCTGCCGCAGCGAGGGCCCGATGGCGCCGTCCCCGAGGACGAGCGCGATCAGGATCACGCGCGCCTGCTCCGAGGCCACGGCCCGCGTGATCGCGGCGCGGACGCGACCCCGGACGGCGGCGAGGAGCGTCGCGCGGCGGGGCGCCTCGAGCAGGACCACCCGCTCCGGGTCGAGCTGCGCCACCGCGCCGACGTCCTCGCTCAGGTAGCGCAGCCGCGAGGAGGGCGCCCCCGGGTTGCGGCTGCTCACCGCCGGGCGCAGACGGGTCGCGAGCAGGACGCGCTCTCCCGGGTGGAGGGGCGCGGCCCCGGCGGGGTGCCGCAGCTCCACGCCGCCGCAGAGCGGCAGCGGCAGACCGCCGGCCGCGCCCTCGCCCGGCAGGAGCCCGTCCGCGCGGAGCAGCTGGCGGTCGCCGCCCGAGGCCGCCACGGGGTCGTCATCGACGGTGGCGATCAGCCGCACCTCCCCGGTGCCGGTGTGACGGGAGACGTGGCAGGGCGGGAGCCGCGGAGACAGCGCGGCCGATCCAGCAGCCCAGCCTCCGGCCAGGGCCGCCGCGAGGAGCGCCGCGAGGTAGCCGAGGGCGGGCCCGCGGCTCCGGGCCAGCGCGCCCAGCGTGAGCCCCGCCGCGATCAGCCACGGCCAGCGGGCTGCGGTGGGCCAGCCGCCCGCGGTGGCGGTGCCGGCGGCGAAGCAGAGCGCGAGGAGCGGCAGGATGAGGCGCACGATCGGTTGTCGGCTCCCGATCCGCCAGGTTGCGCCCTCGCGACCAACAAATTTGATCTTTCACCGTCCCCGAGGCTAGAATCACAAAGTCCTCAATTTAAACGGGAAACTCTATGGCCAGAGCGACGTTCGCGATCCTCGCAGCCCTCGCCGCGGTTGCCATGCCCTCGGCTGGCCAGGCCGCCAACCCGATCAAGGGCGTCATCAAGCTGCCGGCCGACTATCCGGGCCGCTTCCTGATGAAGGCAGCTGGCCACTGGCTCCTGCCGAACGATGTCCTCGACGTCCTCCCGCCGGTGGTCGACCCCCGCACCGAGATGATGGTGGCGGTCGAGGGCCAGGGAGTGATCGGCGCCAGCCTGGTCAAGCCGGTGATGCGCCTCGAGGACGCGCGCTTTCAGCCGGCGGTGCTGCCCGTCGCCCCGCACACCAAGGTGAGCTTCGAGAACAAGGACGCCGTGACCTACACGCTCGAGTCGGTGGGCCGCGCGACCATCCCCAAGCAGCAGCTGCAGCCGGGGCAGACCTTCGCCCACGTCTTCGACACGCCTGGCACCTACTCGCTGCGCGCCCTCGAGCAGCCTCACCTCAAGGCGCTGGTCTTCGTCACCGGCGTGCCGCTCTTCGTGCAGCCCGACGGCAACGGCGCCTTCGTCTTCCCGGACCTGCGGCCCGGCACCTACACGCTCAGCGTCTGGTACCGTGAGAAGTG
The DNA here is from genome assembly GCA_022710245.1 of Myxococcota bacterium. Next base: position 4,151 of record JAKLHH010000149.1, on the reverse strand, counting down.
GATCCACAAGCAGCAGCTCGTCGTGAAGCCGGGCAGGGCGACGGTGGAGGTGCAGCTGAAGAGCCTCCCGGGGAAGGACTAACATGCTCGTCTCCAAGATCTGGCTGGTCCTCCTCGCCCTCGCCGCCGCTGCCGGCTTCGCCACTGCGCTGGTGGTGCCCAAGCCGGCCCACCGCGAGATCGCGAGGGCGTACGCCGAGCACCTCGACCGCGGCCAGCACAACGCCGAGCTGATCTTGCGGCTCGAGGCGCGCTACTGGATCGACGCCGTGGCCAAGATGGCCTGGGATGGCCAGGTGGTGGAGACGCTGGAGCAGGCGAGCAACCGACGCGGCGAGCTCCGCACGCACCAGGGCAAGCTCCAGGGCCGGCTCCTCTCGCTCGTCGGCCGCTTCAAGGCCGAGCTCCGCCCGCAGCTCCTCATCGCGGTCGATCACCGCGGCAAGCAGATCGCGCGCGTCGGCCCGGGCGAGGACAAGATGACGCCGGGCGAGACCGGGCTCTCCGGCTACCCGCTGGTCGAGGCGGCGCTCCGCGGCTACCGCGCGGACGACACCTGGGCCCTCGACGGCAAGCTCTACCTGATGGCGGCCTCGCCGGTGATCACCCGCGCCCGCGGACGCTACGTGGGCGCGCTCCTCCTCGGCCAGGAGGTCAACGAGGCGTTCGCGCGGCGCCTGAAGAGCGTCCTCGCGGGGACCGACCTCGCCTTCTTCCTCGGCGGCAAGCTCCTCGCCACCACGGTGAACGCTGCCGGCCTCGAGCGCCTCTCGGAGTTCTTCGAGAAGCAGCGCGAGCAGATCCAGCGAGACGGCCGCTCGCCCGCGACCCTGGTCGGCAAGGGCGACGGCGCCCACAGCGCCATCGTCGCCACGCTCCCCGGCGAGGCCGGAGAGCACGGGGCCTTCTTCGCGGCGGTCGGCGTACCGACGCCGAACCTCGGCCTCAGCGAGATGCTGCGGATGACGGCGCGCTCGGACCTCGGGTTCGGCGAGTTCCCGTGGCCGCTCCTGCTGGGCGTCCTGATCATCGCGCTCTTCATCGGCTTCGCGCTGGCGCGCTGGGAGCACGACGGGCCCGTGCGCCGACTGACCGACGCCGTCGATCGCCTGGCCCGACACGAGGCGACGCGCATCGAGGAGATGCGGTTCTCGGGGCGCTTCGCGGTCCTCGCGCAGGCGTTCAACGAGGCGCTCGACAAGGGGGGCAAGCGCGGACCGTCGAAGGAGCCAGCCCGCGCGCCGGTGCCCGAGACGCCCGCGCCGTCGGAGCTCAACTCGGCGCTCTCGCTGCCCGCCGTGGTGCCGGTCAAGGCGTCCGGCGTGCAGCCGCTGAGCAGCATCAGCGGGGAGTACGGCTCGGTGCGTCCACCGCCGATGGCGGTCGTCGAGCCGCGCCCGGAGTACGGCGACCTCGCGCTCTCGCCGCCGGCGCCCCCCGAGCGGGACCTCGGCACGGCGGGCGCGGAACTGGAGATCTCCGCCACCCTCTCTCCGAGCGGGCAGAGCGGCCTCTCGAGCCTTCCGGAGCCAGAGCTTCCCGGCGCCGGCTCCATCGGCGTGCTCGGCGTGGGCGGCGGCGGCTCGGGCGGGCCCGAGATCCCCGGCCTCATGATCACACCGTCGCGCAGCGCGCCGAGCGGACCAGGGCCCGGCAGCGGCCTCGTCTCACTCCCCTCCAACCCGGGCCTGGCGGCCTCTGCCTTCGATCTCGAGCCGCAGCTCGAGCCGCGACGCGCCGCCACCTCCGCCTCGTTGCGGGCGGTGCGGCTGCCGGCCTCCGAGGAGGCTGCGCTCTCTCAGGGGCGAGGCGAGCCGGCGCCCCTCTTCACCGAGACCCAGCCCTCGAGCTCGATCGAGGATGCGCCCGCTCGCGCAGAGGAGGCCTTCCCGCTGCCGGCGACGGGCGCGCCCGCCCCCGGCGGCTCCGACGCGGAGCAGGAGTACTTCAAGCAGGTCTTCAAGGAGTTCCTCGCCATCAAGCAGCAGTGCGGTGAGAACACGAGCAGCCTCACCTACGACCGCTTCGCCGAGAAGCTGCGCAAGAACCGCGACAGCCTGGTGAAGGCCTACGGCTGCAAGGCGGTCAAGTTCCAGGTCTACATCAAGGACGGCAAGGCGGCGCTGAAGGCGACGCCGGTCAAGGAGTAGCGCCCCACCGCACCGCCGCTGCTCGATCCTCACTCCGAGTGGCCCCCGCAGAAACTACCTGCTTAGCTATGGAAGATCGACCGGGAGTTTCGCATACTCCTTCCCGACCGGCCGCGCCGGTCACGCTGTCCTGAGGTGCACCGATGCATTTGACCGACAAGCTGATGCGGCTGACCATCGCCGGCGGGAGCGAGTGGGTGATGATCCTCCTCCTCGTCCTCTCGGTGGTCTCCATCGCGATCATCGTCGAGCGCGGGCTCTACTTCCGGCGCCGCCGCGCCGAGCTCGACCGCCTCGATCAGACGCTGACCCCGCTCATCGTCGCCGAGAGCGCCTCCCGCATGCGGGAGGTGCTGGCGAGGGAGGAGAGCGCGCCGTCCCTGCAGGCGGCGGTGGCTGGCTTCGAGCGGCCGGTCCCGGACCGCTCGGCGACCGAGAAGATCGTCGCCTCCAGCCTGGGGCGTGAGCGCCTCGTGCTCGAGCGCCGCCTCACCTTCCTCGGCACCCTCGGCAACAACGCCCCCTTCATCGGCCTCTTCGGCACCGTCCTCGGGATCATCCGCGCCTTCCACGACCTCAGCCTGGAGAAGCAGGCGAACACCAGCGTGGTGATGGCCGGCATCTCGGAGGCGCTCGTCGCCACCGCGATCGGCCTCTTCGTCGCGCTGCCGGCGGTGCTCTTCTACAACTACTACCAGAAGCAGGTCGACCGCACGCTGGCCATCACCGAGTCGCTCGCGCAGGGGATCCTCGCCGGGCTGCCGGCGGGCGGCGCGCGCGGCGGCGAGCGCGAGGTCGAGCCGACCCCGCCCCCGGCAGAGCGCGGCGCCCCCGCCACGAAGAACGCGGCGCAGGAGGCCTGAGCCATGGCCGGCGGCGGGCTCGACTCCGGCGGCGCGCGCCGCGGCCGGATCATCTCCGACATCAACGTGACGCCCCTCGTGGACATCATGCTGGTGCTGCTCATCATCTTCATGGTGACCACGACCTACATCGTGCGCGACACCCTCGAGGTGAAGCTCCCGGAGGCGGCGACCGGCGAGGCGAAGCGCGTCTCCATGATCGCGGTGACGATCGACGCGAAGGGCAAGACCGCGCTCAACGGCAAGCCGGCCGGCGAGGACGAGATCCGCGCCTACATCCGCGCCGAGAAGCGCCGCGGAGCCGGGCTCGAGGGCGTCCTCGCCGCCGACAAGGACGTCAGCCACGGCCGCGTAGTGCAGCTGATCGACCTCCTGCGCAGCGAGGGCGTGGTGAAGTTCGCCATCAACGTGCTGAAGAGGGAGGACTGAGCCCTGAGGCCGGGTCCCCTGCGCGAGCTCCTGCCCTGGGTCGCCTCGCTCGCCTTCCACGGCGGCCTGGCGGCGCTGCTCCTCGTCATCCCTGCGATGGCGAGCCGGGAGTCCGCGCGCCCGCCGATCGAGCTCGTCGAGCGCAAGCTCCCGACGCCTCCCCCGCCGCCGAAGAAGGTGGAGATGAAGCCGCCGGAGGTGCGCCCGAGCGACGCGCCGAAAGTGGCGACGGTGACGAAGCTGCCGCCCCGGCGCACGGTGAAGCCGCCGCCCGAGGAGCCCCGCGAGGACGTCAAGCCCGCGCCCGAGGACACCGGGCCGAAGACCTTCGGCATCAAGATGGAGGGCGGCAGCAAGGCCGCGCCCGGCGAGGGCGTGCAGGTCCCCACCGGCGACAGCCTCAAGGTCGACCCGAAGGTGACCAAGAAGGGCAAGGCCCCGCCCCCGAAGCCGCCGCAGAAGGGCTTCAAGGACAGCTACGGCACGGGCGAGGAGGCGCCGGTCGCGGTGATCACCAGCTACCCCAAGGTGCTGAAGCAGGTGACCGCCGAGTACCCGGAGCGGATGAAGGAGCTCGGCATCGAGGGCCGCGTGGTCCTCGAGATCACCGTCGACGTGAAGGGGAAGGTGATCGAGGCGCGGGTGGTCAAGAGCCTGCACCCGGAGCTCGACGCGGTGGCGAGCCGCGCCGCCAGGCAGCTCCTCTTCT
>JAKLHH010001489.1 GCA_022710245.1 Myxococcota bacterium | reverse complement strand
CCCGGGCACGGTGGTGCTCGAGCCTCCCTCGAAGGACGCGCCGCCGAGCACGACCCCGCCCGCCGCCTCCGGCAGCGCCTGCGACACGCTGAACGCGCGCAAGCTCTACGTGCAGAAGCTGAACGACCTGCTGAAGAAGGAGGGCGTGCCCTTCTCGTACCAGCCCGACCTCGGCAAGGCGCCGCCCTCGGGCGGCTTCTTCGAGTACGGCGGCGAGTACGCGAGCAAGCCCGAGCAGGCCTGCGACCAGGGGAAGGCGTGGGCTGGCGCGACCGGCTGCGTCCCCCTGCAGGCGGGCCAGTGCTACTGCAGCGAGAACGCGCTCCTCGGCGCGCGCTGCTACTGCGCCCGGCTCAACCTCAAGGCGCTGCTCGACGGCTGCGCCGCCATCCCGCCGGAGTGTGACCGGGGCCAGTGGGCCGCGGCGCTCTGGGCCGAGGACGGCGCCGCCGCCAAGTGGCTCACCGGCGGCTCCTGGTTCAGCAACCCGGCCCAGCCGGCGATGAAGCTCTCGCAGGCGCAGTCGCCCGAGCAGCTCACCTGCATCGGCTCGCCGCTGGTGCTGGACCTCGCCGGTGACGGCGTGGAGCTGAGCTCGGCCGCCGAGGGCGTCACCTTCGACCTGATGGCGCGCGGCCCGCAGCGGACGGCGTGGGTGAGGGGCCACGACGACGCGCTGCTCGCCCTCGATCGCAACGGCAACGGCCGCATCGACAGCGGGGTGGAGCTCTTCGGCGACGCCACCGCCGAGGACGGGTTCGCCGCGCTGGCCCGCCTCGACCGGCCCGCGCTCGGCGGCAACGGCGACGGCCTCCTCGAGGCCGGCGACCTGATGTTCGGCGCGCTGCTGCTCTGGACCGACGCCAACCACGACGGCGTCTCCCAGCCCTCCGAGCTGCGCTCGCTCGGCGAGAGCGGCGTCGCCGCCATCGAGGTGACCGGTCGCTCGCGCGGCCTCGTCCTCGACGCGCACGGCAACGACCTCAGCCTGCGCGCCCGCTACCTGCGGGCCGACGGGTCCGCCGGGCTGGTGGTCGACGCCTTCCTGGTCAACCGGTAGCCCTCCGCCCTCCCGCCGACCCTGCCAGGAAGATCTGTGCCTCCTCGCGGGTAGTACGACCATGACGCCGCTGCTCGAGGCTGCACCGCAGGTAGGCGCCGGGGCCTTCCGTCAGGCGCCGCTCCACGAGCGCTGCACCATCTGCGACACGCCGACCGGCGGCGCGCGCTGTCAGCGCTGCGGGGCGCCGCGCTGCGCCGCGCACGTACCCTCCCCCCGGCGTCGCTGCGAGGTCTGCGAGGCCGACTACCGGCGCCTCCTCGAGGACCGGCGCCGCAACCCGTTCCCCTGGTACACCGTGGTGCCGGTTTACGTGCTCGCCCTCGGCGTCGGGCTGGCGCTGCAGCCGCTGCTCTATGAGGGAGAGTGGCTCGCCGCGGGGTTCGTGCTGCTCCTCGCCGGCAGCCCGCTCGCCGTCCTCGCCTACCGGCGGGCGGTGCTGCGCCGCCGCTTCCTCGCCGAGCGGCCCACCCAGCGGCCGCTCAAGCCCACGCTGCCGCCCGCTCGCGCCTGCGGCCCCGACCGGACCTGGGATCAGCTCGCGCTGGTCTCGCTGATCCTCGCCTTCGGGTTCTTCGTGCCGCTCCTGCCGCTCGCCGCCTCCGTGATGGCGATCTTCGCCTGGACGGGGCGCAGGCGCTTCACCAGACACTACAGCAGAGAGCTCTCGGTGGCAGGAGCCGTCGTCGGCCTG
>JAKLHH010001488.1 GCA_022710245.1 Myxococcota bacterium | reverse complement strand
CGGATCAGCGCGGCGGCGTCGAGGTCGCGCGCGGCCGGCAGCGCGAGGACGTGCGCCAGCGCGCCCGTCATGACGAGGGCGCCGTCGATGGCGTGTGGGTGGGCGTGGGTCGCCGCGGCCACGGCGGTTGTCATGCGCAGGAGCAGGGGGTCCGCGCGGTCGAACCCGCAGGCGACCGGCGCGGTGCGCGCGGCGGCGCCGTTGCCGCGCGACCCGTCCGCCCACGGCTGGAACCGCGCCGCCTCCCAGTCGTCGCCGCGGGCGAACGTCTCGAGGATGCGCTTCATGCCCTTGCCGTAGCCGCGCGCCGGCTCGTAGTTCCTCGAGAGCGCGGCGAGCAGCGGGCGCAGGTCGGTCGGGTCGAGGCCGCCCGCCAGGGCCTCGGCGACGCCGATCGTCATCTCGGTGTCGTCGGTGTAGCCCCAGGCGCCCGACTGATCGGCGCGTCGCCGGAGCTGCTCGCTGAGCGCCGGCCCCGGAGAGGTCATCTCGTGCGGGCCGCCGAAGGCGTCCCCGAGCGCGGCGCCGAGCATCGCCCCGCGGATCCTGGAGCGCAGGTCTGGCCGGGTGTCTGGTAGCGTCATGATCCTCTCGGCGTCGGGCGGGGTCACGGTCAGTCTCCGCGCCACCTCGAGGACGTGCGCGCTCGCCCCGATCAGCTCGGGCTCTGACTCCACCTTGCGGAGCACCTCGAGGAGCCGCTCCCTCCAGGTGGCGTCGGCCCAGCGCGCGTCGAAGTCCTGCATCACCCAGACGGGCCCCTCGACGGCGAGGAGCGCGAGGTGCTCGAAGCCGGCGACCTCGACCTCGCGCCGGAGCTCGCCCGGCCGCTGGAAGAAGGCGGTGGTGAAGTAGCTGGGGTCGTCGGTCGGGTTGCGGTGCTCGCCGCTCTGCAGGTCCCGCTCGACGATCGCGGCGAAGGCGGGGTCGGTGATGCAGCCGCGGAAGAGCCCGTCGAGCACCGACCCGAAGCGCGAGATGCAGGCCGCGACGAGGAGGCCGCCCGGCGCGAGGACGCGACGGGCCTCGGCGAGGGCGCGCGCGCGATCCTGCCCGGCGTGGAGGTGGTAGAGCGGGCCGAGGAGGAGGACGACGTCGGCCTCGGCGTCGCCGGGGCGGAGCGCGCCGGCCTCCCCGATCGTGCACGAGGCGAGGGAGACGCCGCGGTCCTTCGCGGCCTGCCGGGCCTCGTCGACGTGCTTCGGGACGGGGTCGACGAGGTGGACCTGGTAGCCCCGCGCCGCGAGCTCGACCGCGTAGACGCCGGGCCCGCCGCCGACGTCGAGGACCACCGCCGGGCTCGGCGGCAGATAGCGGCCGAGGATCTCGAGGGTGCGCGCCCGCTCGAGCTGCCCCGCGCCGTGCAGGCAGCGCGAGCGCTCCTCGTGGCGCCTGTAGTACTCGACGACCTCTTCGGGGACGGAGGGCTTGAGGGTCATGCTCCGAGGGTCGGCTGAACGAGACCCCGCGCGCAAGTGCCTCCTGACCGCGAGATCGTGCTCCGCGAGTCGCCGGACGGCGTGGAGCCTGTCCGCCAGCGCGAGGATGTAGTCGCGCCCAGCGCGAGGATGTAGTCGCGCCCCTTCGCGCGGTTCTCGAGGCGCTCGATCCACGCCGGCGGGATCGACTCCACCCCGCCGAGCGCGCCCGCGAGGCCGCCCGCCATCGAGGCGATGGTGTCGACGTCGCCACCGAGGGACGCCGCCGCGAGGACGACCTCGCGAAAGGACGGCGCCCCGACCAGGAAGCCGAAG
>JAKLHH010001487.1 GCA_022710245.1 Myxococcota bacterium | reverse complement strand
CGGTGGAGGCGATCAAGCGAGGCGCCACCGACTACCTGCCCAAGCCCTTCACGCCCGACCAGATCCGGCACACCCTCGAGCAGGTCGCCGGGCGCCGGCAGATGCTCCGCCGCCTCGCCGACCTCGAGGCGCGCCTCGCCAGCGAGGTGCCCGAGGCGGACCTCTCCACCCGCTCGCCGACGATGCAGGCGGCGCTCGAGGTGGTGGGACGCGCGGCCGCCTCCGATGCCCCCATCCTCCTGCGCGGCGAGAGCGGCACCGGCAAGGGCGTGCTGGCCAGGCTCCTCCACGCCCAGAGCCGGCGCGCGGAGCGCCCCTTCGTCACCGTCAACTGCCCGACCCTCTCCGAGGAGCTCCTCGCCAGCGAGCTCTTCGGCCACGCCCGCGGCGCCTTCACCGGCGCGGTGAAGGACCAGGCCGGGCGGGTCGAGGCGGCCGAGGGCGGCACCCTCTTCCTGGACGAGATCGGCGAGGTCTCCACCGGCCTTCAGGCGAAGCTCCTGCGCTTCATCCAGGAGAAGCTCTTCGAGCGCGTCGGCGAGAACCGCACGCGCCGCGCCGACGTGCGCGTGGTCGCGGCGACCAACCGCGACCTCGAGCGCGACATCGCCGAGGGCCGCTTCCGCGAGGACCTCTTCTTCCGCATCAACGTGATCGACGTGCGGGTGCCGCCGCTCCGCGAGCGCACGGCCGACCTGCCGCGGCTGGCGCGCGGCTTCCTCGCCTTCTTCGCGCGCAGCGCGGGACGGCCGGCGCAGGAGCTCACGCCGGAGGCCGAGGCGGCGCTCCTCGCCTATCCGTGGCCAGGCAACGTACGCGAGCTCCGTAACGCCATGGAGCGCGCGGTCATCCTCTGGCCGGCGCACCGGGTGGGCCCCGAGGCGCTCCCCGAGGCGATCGCCTCCCACGCGCGGCACGCCCCGCGGCTCGGGGGCGCCCACACGCTCGAGGAGATCGAGCGCGAGCACCTCCTGGGCGTCCTCGCCAGCACGCCCAGCCTCGAGGAGGCGGCGCGCGTCCTCGGCATCGACGCCTCCACGCTCTGGCGCAAGCGCAAGAAGCTCGAGGGCTGACCCGGCCTCCTGCCCTCGCCGACGTCGGAGCTACGCCGCGGGCAGCGTGAAGAAGAACGTCGAGCCGACCCCCGGCGCGGACACGACCCCGAGCTCGCCGCCGTGCGCCTGCACCAGCTCGCGCGCGATGGAGAGCCCGAGCCCGGCGCCGCCCGAGGCCGAGCCGGGGACGCGGTAGAAGCGCTCGAAGATCCGCTCCAGGTGCTCGGGGGCGATCCCCACCCCGGTGTCCTGCACCTCGAAGCGGACGCCCGCGTCGACCGGAAGCGCCCGCAGCGTGATCGTCCCGCCCGACGGCGTGTGGCGGAGCGCGTTGGAGAGGAGGTTGGAGAGGACCACCTGCACGCGCTCCCGATCGGCGGAGACCTCCCCCAGCGAGGGGACCACCTCGGTGGTGAGCGCGAGCTGCCGCTGGCGCGCCACCGCCTGGTGAGCCTCCTCGGCCTGCCGGACCAGCTCCTCGGCCGACACCGCCTGGCGCTGCAGCGTCGTCTTGCCCGCCTGCAGCCGCGCCAGGTCGAGCATGTCGTCGACGATGGTCTGCAGCCGCTCGCAGTCCTGGCGCCCCGCCGCGAGGAGGTCGGCCTGCTTCGGCGTCAGCGGGCCGGCCGCCTCCTCGAGGCAGAGGTGGATGGCGAGGTGGAGGCTGGTGAGCGGGGTGCGGAACTCGTGCGCGACGGTG
>JAKLHH010001486.1 GCA_022710245.1 Myxococcota bacterium | reverse complement strand
ACAGTACGATGTTATCCAGAGATCCTCGGGGGTTCAACCTGACTACCCCTGAGGCTCCGCGGCTCACCTCCATGATACGGGAACTGCTCGCGGATCCCCCCAGAACCACCGGATCACCCGCCGAGCGCCTCCGCCACCGCGGCCCGCATCGCGGCCACCGTGCTCGGGTAGCTCGGGGTGCGGAAGATGCCCGTACCCGAGACGAAGACGTTGGCGCCCGCTGCGGCGACCTGGGCGATGTTCTCCACGACGATGCCGCCGTCCACCTCCAGGTCCACCTGCAGACCGCGGCGGGTGATCTCCTCGCGCAGGTGGCGGAGCTTCTCCAGCGCCGAGGGGATGAAGGCCTGCCCGCCAAAGCCCGGGTTGACCGACATCACCAGCACCATGTCCAGGTCCTCGAGCACCCACTCCACCGTGTCGGGCGGCGTCGCCGGGTTCAGCGCCACCGCGGCGCGCTTGCCGAGCGCGCGGATCTGCTGCAGCACGCGGTGCAGGTGGCGGCAGGCCTCCACGTGGACGCAGATCAGGTCGGCACCCGCGGCGGCGAAGGACTCCACGTAGCGCTCGGGCTCCTCGATCATCAGGTGCACGTCGAGGGGGAGCTGGGTCACCTTGCGCAGCGCGGCGACCACCGGCTGACCGATGGTGAGGTTGGGGACAAAGCGGCCGTCCATCACGTCGATGTGGAGGTAGTCGCTGCCGGCCGAGGTGGCGGCCGCGACCTCCTCGCCGAGGCGCGTGAAGTCGGCGGCGAGGATGGAGGGAGCGATCAGGATCTGTGGCACGGCGAGCCTCCGGTGCGGTGCGATGGTTATAGCATGGGCCGGGCTGCCAGTCGGGCGCTCAGCCTCGCAGCCGCACGCGGGTCGCGAAGAACCCGTCCGTGTCGTGCCGGTGCGGCCAGAGGCGCAGCGTGCCCTCCGGGGCCAGCGCGGCGAGCGCTGGCGGGGGCGGCTCGACGGTGAGCTCCGGATGCCCGGCGAGGAGCCAGCGGAGCTGCGCCGGCCCCTCCTCCTCGGTCGTGGTGCAGACGCTGTAGACCAGCACCCCGCCCGGTCGCAGCCAGCGGAGCGCCGCCTCGAGGAGCTCGCGCTGCAGCGCGACGAGGCGCGGCACCGCCTCCAGGTCGAGCCGCCACTTCAGCTCGGGGTGGCGGGCGAGGACGCCAAGCCCGCTGCAAGGCGCGTCGAGGAGGACGCGATCGACCGGCGCGGGCCGCAGGCGATCCGCGGCGCGGAGGTCGGCCTCGAGCGGCTCGCAGCTCGTGACGCCGAGCCGCAGGCAGTGCTCGCGCAGCAGCTCGAGCTTGCGCGCGCTCACGTCGAGGCACAGCACGCGGCCGCGGTCGCTCATCAGCGCCGCCAGGTGCGTCGACTTGCCGCCGACGCCGCAGCAGCCGTCGAGGACCGCCTCGCCCGGCTGCGGATCGACGAGCTGCGAGACGAGCTGGGCGGCCTCGTCCTGGGGCGTGAAGAGCCCGGCCTGATAAGCCGCGCTCGCGCCGGGGTCGCCGAGCTCGACGAGCCGGAGCCCGGCCGGGGCGAGCGGGCAGGGGACCGCGCGGGCGCCCTCGGTCTCCAGGCGCCGGGCGAGCTCCTCGCGGCTGAGCCGGAGGGTGTTGGTGCGCACCGTCAGCGGCGCGCGGCCCCGCAGCCGCCTCGCCAGCGCCGCGGCCTCCTCCAGTCCGAGCTCCGCCACCCAGCGGCGCGCCAGGGCGTCGGGTAGCGAGCCGGTGATCGCGAGGCGGGGCACGG
>JAKLHH010001485.1 GCA_022710245.1 Myxococcota bacterium | reverse complement strand
GGTCTTCTCGGGCATCCAGCCGACGGGGACGCTCCATCTGGGCAACTACTTCGGGGCGGTGCGGCGCTGGGTGGAGCTGCAGGCGGAGGCCGAGTGCCTCTACTGCGTGGTGGACTACCACGCCCTGACTGCGGGGCTGGAGGGCCACCTGCCGGACCGGGTGCTGGCGCTGGCCGGCGACCTGCTGGCCTGCGGGATCGACCCGGCGCGGGCGATCCTCTTCGTGCAGTCGCACGTGCCGGAGCACACCGAGCTGGCCTGGGTGCTGAGCTGCCTCACGCCGCACGGCGAGCTGGCGAGGATGACGCAGTTCAAGGAGAAGGCGGAGCGCGCCGGCGGGGGCGCGGGGCTCTTCGTCTACCCGGTGCTCCAGGCAGCCGACATCCTCCTCTACCGGGCGACGAGGGTCCCGGTCGGCGAGGACCAGCTGCAGCACCTCGAGCTCGCCCGCCGCGCCGCGCGTCGCTTCAACGCGGCGACTGGCCAGGCGCTCTTCCCCGAGGTCGAGCCCGTGCTCGGGTCGGGCCAGCGCATCATGTCCCTCGCGGACCCGAGCCGGAAGATGAGCAAGAGCCTGGGCGCCGCGCACGTCATCGGGGTGATGGAGGAGGCCGCCAGCATCGAGGCCAAGCTCCGGGCCGCGGTCACCGAGGTCGGCGGCCAGGCGGGGGCGGCGCCCGGAGCCGGGGTGACGAACCTGCTGACGCTGCTCGAGCTCTGCGCGCCGGTGCTCGCTGCCCCGGCGCGCGCTGCCCAGCGCGAGGGCAGGCTCCGCTACGCCGAGCTGAAGGCGCAGCTGCGGGACGCGCTCCTCGGCGCGCTGGCTCCCCTGCGCGCGCGGCGCGCGGAGCTCGGCGAGGAGGAGGTGCGGCGCGTGCTCGCGGAGGGCGCGGAGCGCGCGCGCGCCCTCGCGGCGGAGACGATGCGGGAGGTGCGCCGGCTGGTGGGGGTGGGGTCGGCGGCGCTGCGTGGCTGATCAGGCTCGTAGAAACCGGCAGCCAGGGTACGCGCGCGGAGAGGGTCCGCGAGGGCGGCTGCTCACGCAAGTGCAGGCAACTCGGGCGCTCGCGCGTTGATGGCGATCGGCGCTTGCACAATCTCTCCGGTGATTATAATTGCTGCGCGCGGCGTGCTCGCAGGTAGCCGCCGCAGAGGCTCGGTCGCTTGGACGGGCTTGGACGTGTGGGCGTCTCCCGACGCCGTGGCGAAGCCAGGATGTACCGATGAGACCCTCGACCATCCTCATCGTCGACGATGAGCAGGCAGTTCGCTGGCCGCTGAAGGTCGCGCTCGAGCAGGCGGGCTACCGCGTGCTCGAGGCGGCGGACGGCAAGGCAGCGCTGGAGCGGTGCGAGGACGGCGCCGTCGATCTGATCCTCCTCGACTACCGCCTCCCCGACATCGATGGGCTGGCGCTCCTCAAGCAGATCAAGGAGGCTGACCCCGACGTGGTGGTCATCATGATGACCGCCCACTCCTCGATCAGCCTGGTGGTGGAGGCGATGAAGCAGGGCGCCTTCCACTACGCGACCAAGCCCTTCGAGCTGGAGGAGCTCTCGGTCCTGGTGGAGAAGGGGCTGGAGACCACCCGCCTGCGGAGGGAGGTCAAGGCCCTGGTCGCCAACCAGTCCGAGCCCTACACCTACGATCGCATCATCGGCGACTCGGTGGCGATGGTGGAGGTGAAGGACCTGCTGCGCAAGATCGCGACCAGCCCCGCCTCGACGGTGCTGCTCCTCGGCGAGAGCGGGACCGGCAAG
>JAKLHH010001484.1 GCA_022710245.1 Myxococcota bacterium | reverse complement strand
TCGGCCCACCTGACCTTCGCCCTCGAGCGCAAAATCGCGGGGCGGGAGGATCGGCCCCCCTGACCTTGCCCCGAAAGCGCAAGATCGCGGGGCGGGAGGATCGGCCCCCCTGACCTTGCCCCGAAAGCGCAAGATCGCGGGGGGCAGGAGCGGCCCCCCTGACCTTGCCCTGGGAGCGCAAGATCGCGGGGCGAGAGGATCGGCCCACCCTGAGGCGAAGCCGGGTGTTGGGACGACCTGGGGACGATCTGGGGGACGCCTGAGGGCCAGGCGGAGAGAGTGAGAGGCGCCGGGGCGCTCAGTCCTTCGGCGAGGCGGCCGCGAGGTCCCGCAGCCGCGCCTCGATGGCGGCGAGCTGCTGCACCTCGCCGAGGAGGCGGTCCTCGAGCTCGGCCATCTTCGCGCGCGCGCCCGCCAGGTCCGCGAGCTGCTGGACCAGCTGATCGTGCCCGCCGCTCGAGACGCGGTCCTCGAGCTCGCGCAGCTGCCGCCGCAGCTCACGCAGCTCGGCGCGGTGGGCGGTGTCCTCGCTGCGGACCAGGTCGAGCGAGCGATCGCGCTCGCGCAGCTGCCGCCGCACCTCGTCCAGGTCCCGCTGCGCGGTGACGAGGTCCGACTGCAGCCGCTGCCGCTCGCGCACCTCGCGCTGGAGGTCGCCGCTGGGGACCACCTGGTCCTGCCCGAGCGGCCCGGCGGTCGCCACCGACGACGGGGGCGCCGCCGCCGCGAGGCGGGCCCGCTCATCCTGGCAGCGCCGGAGCTCGCCCTGCGCCCGCGCCAGGTCGCGCCCGACGCGGAGGAGCTCGTCGCGGAGCTGCTCGCCGGTCTCGCGCTGCGAGTCGAGCTGCTGGCCGCACTCGCTGAGCCGCTGCTCGAGCCCGCCTCGCTCGGTCTGCAGCTCGCGGACCAGCACGTCCATCTCGCCGGTCTGGGCCTGCAGCCGCTCCATCTCCGCCCGGTGCAGCGCGGCGCCCTCGAGGAGCGCCTCCAGCTGCCGCTCGCGCACCCGCAGCCGCTCCTCGAGGTCCCAGCGAGGCTCCTCCTCGGTCTCGGCCTCGCGGGGCTCGCCCGTCCCCATCTCGGCGCCGACGTAGCCCTCGAGCTCCTCCTCGGGCTCCTCCTCGGCCTCACCCGTCTCCTCGGTCCAGCTGCTCCAGCTCGCCTCCTCGGGCAGGCTGGTGCCGCGCATCTCGTCCTCGGCCCGCGCCAGCTCGATCCGCGCCTCCTCCAGCTCCGCCCGCACCCGCTCCAGCTCACGGACCACGTCACGCTGCTGCATGGCGTCGAGCCGCAGCTGCTCCAGCTCCTCGGCCGCCGCGTCGACGTCGCGCACCTTGGCCCGCAGCTCCTGCAGCTCCTGCCGCGTCCGCTGCAGCTCGGCCTCGGCCTGCTCTGTCTCGCGCAGGTCCCGCTCGGCCACGGCCAGCGCGCGCTGCATGCGCAGCATCTGGTCGCGCGACGCCTGGGCCTCCGCCGCCTGGAGGCGCAGCCGCTGCACCTCCTCGAGGAGGCCGCCGTCCGCCGAGCGGAGCGCCTCGGCGAGCTCCTGCTCCTTCTGCCGCAGCGCCGCCGTCGCCGCCTCGCTGTCCTTCATGAAGCGATCGCAGCGCCCCTCCAGCTCGGTGATGCGAGCCTGGGCCTCGCGGAGGTCGTTGCGCAGCGCTGCCACCTCCGGCTCCGGGGTGACCGGCCGCACCGTGGACTTGCCCTGCGCGACCTTCAGCTCCTCGCGCAGCTCCTCGGCCCACTTGCTCAGCGTCGCGGCCTCGGAC
>JAKLHH010001483.1 GCA_022710245.1 Myxococcota bacterium | reverse complement strand
CGTCGCCTCGGAGTACACCGCGCTCCTCGCCACCGAGACCGACGCGGACTACCAGCGGCCGACGAGCGGCGCGACCTGGCGGCGCACGACGCCAGGGACCGCCAGCGAGCTCCCGGCGGTGAGCTTCCAGTCCACGCCGGAGCCGCACGAGTGGGCGCTGATCGGGCTCGCGGTGGTGCTCCTCGCCGTCATGCGCCGGCGCCTGCCGCGCGCGTCGGGGTGCTGATCCGCGCCGCACCAGCCGGCGGCTCAGCCCTCGTCGAGCGCACAGATCAGCGAGAGCGTGGAGTAGAGCGTGCCCGCGAAGAGGAGCTGGAAGCTGTAGCGGCCCACCGTCAGCATGTCGCCGTCGGCGAGGAGCTGGACCTCCTCGCTGGTGAGCCGCTGCAGGTTGATCGAGGTCCCGTTGGTGGAGTCGAGGTCAGCGACGACCAGCCCCTCGGGGAGCACCTGCAGCCGGCAGTGCACCTCGGAGACCGACTCGTCGGGGATCGCCAGGTCGCAGCTGGCGACGCGACCGAGCGTGAGGGTGCCCTCGTCTCCCCGGTCGCGGACATGGAAGAGGTGACCGGCGAGCGGGTGCGGCTTGCCGATGGCGTGCCTCGGGTGGTCGCCGAAGCGCATCGGCAGGGTCCGCTGCGACTCCTGCTGGCGGGCGAGCGCGGACATCGGGTTGCCGGCCGCGATCTGCTCGGCGGAGAGGAAGCCCATCGCCAGCAGGTAGAACCCCGGGTACTGCTCGACGAACTGGTCCTTGTCGAGGGCGCTGATGATCTTGACGAAGGTGTCGAGGTCCCGCAGCTGCACGCGCTGGCTGCTCGCCGTCGCGTCTCCCATCACTCCACACCTCCCTCGAGCCGCGGCGAGTCCGTCCGGGTGTCGTGCGGGGCGTCCTTCGCCGGGCCGTCCTTCTTCACCGGCGCGTCGGGCTTCGCCTCGGGCCCGCGGTCGCGCGGCCCGTCGTGGCCCGCCTCCTTGGGTCCGTCGCGCTTGCCGAGATCCGGGCGCCCGCCGTCGGCGCAGACCACCGCGCAGATGTCCTTCGCGGAGTCAGGGCAGCTCTCCTGCTCGGTGCGGCACTCGAGCGCCTCGCAGCTCGCGATGGCGATGCTGCCGCACGAGCACTGGCAGCGGCAGTTCTCCACCTTGCAGTCCCAGGAGAAGCCGCCGGCGCCGTTCACGCAGGTGCACTGCGTGCCGCACTTGCCGCCCGGGTAGGGGCACTTCAGCCCCTCGGCGGGGCAGGGATCGCCGATGGTGAAGGTCGCCGGGCAGGGCACGGGCTGCTTGTCGTTGCACGAGCAGCTCGCCAGGCAGACGACCAGGGTGAGCAGGAGCGTTCGCACCATCGCGGGGCAGATCATACGTCGGAAAACGGAGCGGAACCAGAAAGCCTGAGCGGGAGGCGCCGGCGCGGGCGGGGTCAGCGCGGCTCGCCGTCCGGTTCGGCCCCCTCGCCGTCCGGTTCGGCCCCCTCGCCGCGCGGCTCGGCGTCCGGCTCGCCGGCCCCCCTGCCGCGCCGCTCACCAGCCGCCGGGGAGCGCTGCTGGGCGAGGAGCGGGCTCGCGGCCAGGTAGTCGAGGTAGTAGCCGGGCTCCTGTCGGGCCTCCAGCTCGCCGCTGTCGACGGCGCGCTCGAGCTCCCGGCGCAGCTCGCCGATCACGCGCCCCTCCGAGAGCTGGAAGCGCTCCATGATGTGGTTGCCGAGCCCGCTCGGCAGGGGCGGCACCCGCGCGTCGAGCTCGCGGATCGCTTGCAGCCGGGCCCAGAGCT
>JAKLHH010001482.1 GCA_022710245.1 Myxococcota bacterium | reverse complement strand
GGTCGGTGTTCGGCTGATCGCTTGATCGGCTGACCCCCGGTGAGCTGATCCTAGTCCGCTACCGCCAGGTCCACAAGGCTGGCCTGCCTGGCCTGCCTGGCGGGCCTCACGGCGCGCAGCGATGGGCCGCCGGCGGTCGTCGTGCGACGGGCTGGCCCGCCTCCCAGACCACGGGCACGCGCTCCCAGACCCGCCGGAGGAGCGCGCACGCGTCCACCTGGAAGGCGGAGAGGTCCAGCGCCGCCTGGTCGCCGAGCTCGCTGGCGACGAGGAGGCGGTCGCCCTCGACGCGGAGCGCGCTGACCGCGCCGTGCAGCCAGGTCTGGTCGAGGCGGGCACCATCGGCGAGCCCGATCATGGCCAGGTAGCCGTTCGCGTAGCCGACGATCAGCGTGCCCTGCGGTCCCGGCGCGAGGCGGGTCACGGCGCTCGAGGGGCCGTCGCGGAGGACGAGCGTCGCGGCCGCGCCGGCGGCCGTCGACCCCAGCGCCAGCGTGCCGTTCTCGAAGCCGAGGACGAGCCGGGCGCCGACGAGCAGCACGGCGCGCACGCCGGGAGCGCCGGGGTAGGTCGCGAGCGGGGTGCCGGCCGCGTCCACCTCGATCACCTTGCCGCGGGCCGCGACGAGCGCTCCGCGCGGACCCGGCGAGAGGGCGGAGGCCTCGGTCTGGACCTCGCGGTACGAGCCCCAGCGGCGGTAGAGGCGCACCTGGCCCCGCGCGAGCGTGAAGCAGCCCTCGGCCGAGGCCACCACCTCCTGCAGCTGCGGGATGGCGTCCTCGAAGAGGCGCTGGTCCTGGACGCGGTCCCAGATCTCGAGGTGCCCGGCGTGGGTGCGCAGGCAGAGGAGCGGGCCGTGCTCGGCGGCGCCCGCGGAGCGCTCGAGGACCGCGGCGCGCCAGGCCCGCGCGGGTGCGGCTGCCGCGGCCGGCGCGCTCGCAGGTGTGCTCGCCGGGGCGTTCGCCCGCGGAGCGTCCTTCGCGGCGCCGGCGCCGAGCTGCGTCCAGCAGCCGCGGTGGCTGCAGAGCTCCGCTGCGCCGGGGGAGAGCCCGAGGAGGGCGGCGGTGCGCCAGTGCGGCCGCGCGCCCGTGGCGCTCCAGGTCCGCACCGTGCCGTCGGCCGACGCGGTGGCGAGGAGCTTGCCGTCGGGGCTGAAGGCGACCCCGTGCACCTCGCCGCGGTGGCCGCGGAGCGCGACGACGCGGCCGCCCTCGCGCTCGATCACGCGCAGCGTCCCCTCGGCGCCGGCGGTGGCGAGGAGCTTGCCGTCGGGGCTGAAGGCGACCGCGTAGAGGCGGTCGACGTCGCGCGCCAGCACCCGGCTCTCCCGCCCGCCGAGGTCCCAGAGGCGCAGCGTGTGATCGTGCGAGCAGCTCGCCAGCTCGGTGGCGTCGGGGCTGAAGGCGATCCCGGTCACGGCGTCCTGGTGTCCGGCGAGGACGCCGCGCGCCGCGCCGCTCGCCACGTCCCACAGGCGCACGCTGCGATCCTCGCTGGAGGACGCGAGGAGCTTGCCGTCCGGGCTGAAGCGCACCTCCTTCACCGCCGAGGTGTGACCCGCGAGGACCCGCGGCGCCGCCGTCCCGGAGGGATCCCAGAGGCGCACGGAGCCGTCGGCGCTGGCCGAGGCGAGGAGCTTGCCGTCGGGGCTGAAGGCGACGCTGTGCACCCGGTGCTGGTGCCCGGCGAGCACCTGCTCGACGCCGCCGGTCGCCAGGTCCCAGAGGCGGATCCCGCTGTCCGAGCTCCCCGAGGCGAGGCGCCGCCCGTCGG
>JAKLHH010001481.1 GCA_022710245.1 Myxococcota bacterium | reverse complement strand
CTGACCACCATGCAGTACCGCCGCAACGAGCTCGACTTCACGCGCGGCACCTTCCGGGTGCGCGGCGACACGATCGACGTGTTTCCCGCCGAGCACGCCGAGCTCGCCGTGCGCATCGAGCTATTCGACGACGAGGTCGAGTCGATCCGGCTCTTCGACCCCGCCTCGCAGCGCACCCTGCGCGCGATCCCCGAGGTGGTGGTCCACCCGGTGCGCGAGACGGTGCCCACCGAGGGCGGCCTCGCGGGCCTGCGCGCGCGCGTCCTCGCCGCCGCCGACGAGGCCAGCCACCCGACCAGCCGCACCCGCGCGCTGCTCGACGAGCTGGAGAGCGGCCGCGAGTTCTTCGGCGTCGAGGCGCTGGCGCCGGCGTTCCACGGCGCCATGCAGCCGCTCACCAGCTACCTGCCCGACGATCCGCTCTGGGTGCTGGTCGATCCCGAGGCGGTGGAGCAGGCCCTCGAGCAGGACGACCTGGCGAGCGAGAGCGCCTACCGCGCCCGCCTCGCCGAGGGGCGCCTCACCTTCCCGCCGGCGGCGTTCTTCTGCTCGCGCGCGGAGCTCCTCGGCGAGGCCGCCTCGCGGCGCCGGCTGGAGGCGCGCGTCACCGAGGCAGGGGAGGGCGCGGCCGTAGTGCGCTGCGCCGCCGAGGACAACGCCGACCTCGCCGGCGAGCTCCGCCGCGCGCGGAGCGAGCGCGAGGGCGAGGTGCTGCACGCGCTCGTCTCGCGCCTGCGGCGCTGGGCGGGCGAGGAGGCGCGGCCGGTGCTGATCGCGAGCGGCGGCGTCGGCCACCTCGATCGGCTCGAGGCGCTGCTCCGCGGCTATCAGCTCCCGCTGCAGGCCGTGCGCGAGGCGGCGAGCCCCGACCTCCTCGCCGCGGATCCGCCGCGCGGGGTGGTGGAGCTCCGCGTCGGCGAGCTCGCTGGCGGCTTCCGCCTGCAGGACGGGCTGGTCGTCCTCACCGAGCAGGAGATCTTCGGCCCCAAGGCGCGCAAGCGCCCGGCGCGGCCGGTCGGACCCGGCGTCGGCGACCTGCGCGAGCTCCGCGAGGGCGACTTCATCGTCCACTCGGAGCACGGCGTCGGCCTCTACCGCGGCCTGGTCAAGCTCGAGCTCCGCGGCGTGCCGGCCGACTTCCTCCTCCTCGAGTACGCCGGCGGCGACCGCCTCTACCTCCCCGTCTACCGGATGAACCTGGTGCAGAAGTTCAGCGCCGGGGACGGGGTGGAGCCGAAGCTGGATCGGCTCGGCGGGGTGACCTGGGCGCGCAAGCAGAGCAAGGTGCGCGGCGAGGTGCGCAAGCTCGCCGAGGAGCTGCTGCAGCTCTACGCCCAGCGCGCGGCGCTGGCCGGGCACGCCTTCCCCCCGGGCGGGGCGGTCTTCACCGAGTTCGAGGCCTCCTTCCCCTTCAGCGAGACGCCCGACCAGCAGCGCGCCGTCGACGACGTGGTCAAGGACCTCACCGCGTCGCGGCCGATGGACCGCCTGATCTGCGGCGACGTCGGCTTCGGCAAGACCGAGATCGCTCTGCGCGCCGCCTTCCTCGCCGCGATGGGGGGCAAGCAGGTCGCCGTGCTGGCGCCGACCACGGTCCTCGTCGAGCAGCACGGCCGCACCTTCGCCGACCGCATGGGCCCCTACCCGCTCAGGGTGGAGACGCTGAGCCGCTTCCGCAAGCCGATCGAGGCGCGGCAGGTCCTCGCCGACCTCACCGCGGGCAAGGTCGACGTGGTCATCGGCACCCACCGCCTCCTCTCCTCGGACGTGCGCT
>JAKLHH010001480.1 GCA_022710245.1 Myxococcota bacterium | reverse complement strand
TCGGCGCTGCGCGGCTGCAGCACCGCGAACTTCTGGTACGCGTCGATGGAGGCGTCGAGGTCACCGGCCTTGCGGAGCGCGTAGGCGAGGTTGTACCAGCCCTCGGGGTAGCCGGGGAGGCGGCGGACGGCCTCGCGGAGCAGGGTCGCGGTCTCCTTGAAGCGCTGACCCTTGAGCAGCTGGATGGCCAGCGCCCCGTAGGCCTCCTTGTAGCTCCCGTCGAGCGCGAGCGCCTTGCGGTAGGCGGCCTCTGCCTGCGCCGCAGCGCCGCTCCTGAGCAGCGCGTCGGCTTGCTGCTTGAGCGCCACCGCCTCTGGCTTCTGCGCCGAGGCGGCCAGCGAGAGGAGCAACACCGACGCGAGGACCCCAGCACAAGCCGTCCGTCGCCCGCAGCGATCAACCTTCATCCACGCACCTCGGGCACGTGTTTGTGTAACCACAACGCCGCGATATTGTATCATACGCATGTAATGCGCACCTTTTCGCCCCCCGGCCGCGCCCTCGCGGGCGCGGTCGTGATCCTGCTCACCGCGTGCCGGACAACGTCGGCGCCGGCACCTGCGCCCGCGCCCCCCAGCCCCCGCTCCGCACCCACGACCGCCCCGGCCTCCGCGCCCGCGCCGGAGCCGACAGCGCAGGAGCGCGAGGTGCAGCGCCTCGAGGCCAGGTCCGCCGAGGGCCGCGACCCCGAGGTGATCCTCGCGCTGGGTGTGGCCAAGTCGCGAGCGGGCGACCTCCGCGGCGCCGCGCAGCAGTTCCGCCGCGTGCGGCGCCTGGCGCCGAAGGATCACCGGGCCGCCTACAACCTCGGCCAGACGCTGCTCGCGCTCGGGCACACCGCCGAGGCCATCACCGAGCTCGAGGTCGCGGCCCGGCTGAACCCCGCCAGCGTCGACGTCCTCGTCGACCTCGGCATCGCGCGACGCAAGGCGAAGGACCTGGCCGGCTCCACGGCGGCGCTGCGACGCGCCATCGCGACGATGTCCCGCAGCGCCCGCGCTCACTTCAACCTCGGCCTCACGCTCGAGCTCGCGGGCCAGGCGGCCGCCGCCGAGGCCGCCTACCGCCGCGCGATCGCGCTGG
This sequence comes from Myxococcota bacterium, assembly GCA_022710245.1. The sequence goes on along the minus strand of JAKLHH010001480.1, from coordinate 692 downwards.
AGCCGAAGCACCGCGTCGCCCACCTCCGCCTCGGCGTGGCGCAGAGCCGCCGCAAGGACTGGAAGGGGGCGGCGAAGACGCTGCGGCGCGCGGTGGAGCTCGACGGCAACGACCTCGAGGCTCGCGCCGCGGCCGGGGTGGCCCTGCTGCAGGTCGATGAGGCCACCGAGGCGGCCATCCACCTGACGCGCGCCGCCGCCGGCTCGCCGAAGGACGGCGCGCTGCAGATGAACCTCGGCCTCGCCCGCGAGCGCTCGGGCGACACGAAAGGCGCAGCGACGGCGTACGCGCGCGCCGCCGAGCTGCTGCCCAGCTCCGGAGAGGCCCAGCTCCGGCTTGCCATCGTCGAGGCCCGGCAGCTGCGGTCCGCCGCGGCGCGGAGCGCGGCGACCCGCGCGCTGCGGCTCGACCGCGCGCTGCGACCTGCGCTCGACCCGGTGATCCAGGAGCTGGCGAAGGCCTCGCAGCTGGAGGCGGCGCTGATCCTGGTCGAGGCGATCCTCGCGGTGCTCCCGCAGGATCGCGTGGCGCAGCACAACCGGAAGGCCCTCGAGTCCATGCGGCAACGGAGATGACCATGAGCTGTGCCCGCCCTGCCCTCACGCTGGCCGTCGCCGCGACGCTGCTGACAGGCTGCCACACCCCGTCGACGAGCGGCCCCCAGCCGGGGGGCGGTGGCGGCGCGACGGTGA
>JAKLHH010000148.1 GCA_022710245.1 Myxococcota bacterium | reverse complement strand
GACCAGCGCGTAGGTCTCGAGGCTCAGAGGGCCGCCGCCATAGTCGATCGGGCCTCCCATCGTGCCCAGGAGGTAGAGATCGTTCCCCTCGCTCGCGACCCGTTGAGTCCCCAGCGACTTCCCCTCCGCATCCCCCTGAAACTTGGCCCAGCGGTAGGCGCCATCCGCCGTGAAGCTGGCGATGAAGGGCCCGGGCGGAAACGTGACGGGGCCGAGGTCCGTCGGCGACGACGACTTCCCACTGACGGTGAGGTTGCCGGACGCGTCCGCAGCGAGACCCGTGAACGCCGGACCCGGCTCCGGGGACTTCGACCAGCTGTAGGTGCCGTCCGTGCTCTTGACGCTGAGCAGGAACGGACGCCCGCCCCCGAAGATCGTGCCCTCTCCCAGATCGATGAAGCCGTTGAACCTCCCGGCGAACACGACGCGCCCGAGGCCGTCAGGGATGACGTCGTAGGACCAGATGCCCTGCGTCGCAGCGAGCGAGCGCGACCAGCGATGGTCCCCGCCGGAGCCGAGGCTGGCGATGAACATCGAGCCGGTGTTGCCGCCTTCGATGGTCCCGCCGCCGAAGTCGAGCGCGCGACCCGCGCCGAGGACGCCGCCGAGGTAGAGGTCGCCGGCCGGATCGATCGCCAGGCTCAATTGCGGCCACTTCTGCGAGCTGGCCCAGGCTCCGAAGACCTTCGACCAGCGGTGCGCGCCGTCCGGGGCGAAGCTGGCCACGAAGAGGCTCCCCTCGTCGCTGGCAGCCAGCACGCCGCCGCCGAGGTCCGCGCCGGCCGAGAGGCCCCCCGCGACGTAGACGTTGCCCGCGGCGTCGACGGCGAGCGCGGCGCCGAAGTCGGTCCGCTTGCCCCCGAGCCGCTTGAGCCAGCGGTCCGGCGAGGCGAGGTCGGGCAGCGACGCCTCGCGGTGGGGCACCGCAGCCTCGGGGAGCGCTTGCGAGAGGTCCGCGGCGCGTCCGTCCTCGAGCGCGACGCGCCGTGAGCTGCAGCCGGCGAGCACGACGATCATCGCGAGCGCGAGGGCCGCGCCCGCGGAGCGCATCACAGCCAGCATCGAGATCCTCCTCAGCGTGCTGATCCAGCATCGCGCCGCGCGCCTCGGCCCGTCAAGCAGGCCAGCAGTCCTAATCCGTCCTGATTCAAGGTTCGACTGACGGCGCAGGCGGCGTCCGTCGCTGGGACCTAGGTTTGGTCGCAGCGGCTGGGCAGCAGCGAGGCTGCACAAATTCGCAGTGAGGTCATTTTTCGAGGGGAACGAAAGAAAGGGCTGGTCTTACGAGGGAGAAGTCGATCTTATCGGCTTCCGATCGAGGAGCGCCGGTTCTTCGTTTGGCCGCGGAGCCCGGCAATCCCCAACTGCCACCGCCAGCCCGCATCGAGAATGATCCTGGAGAGGGCGGTGCGCAAGAGGAGAGGAGGAGTGATGGCCCTTTCAGGACGGCTCCTGCGCCGCATCGCGGGAGTGCTCCAGGCCCGCTTGCCGGAGGCTCAGCTGGAGGAGGTGCCCGACCCTCGGCAGCAGCGCGGCCGGCGGTGGAAGCGACTCAGCGTGCTGGTGCGGATCACCGTGGTGGCGATCCTCTCTGGCCGCAAGAGCTTCGCCGAGGCCGAGGCGCTGACCGCGGAGATGGCGCTGCCCATGCGACGCCTGCTGGGTATCCCTCGACGCGCTCCGGACACCACTCTGCGCACGACGATAGCCAAGCTCGCGCCGACCGGGCTTCGCCGAAGCCTGCGGGCCCAGGTCCGAGCCGCCCATCGTCGAGGCGCGCTGGCGCCGCTCGGGCTGCCCTTCGGCCAGGTGGCTATCGACGGCAAGTCGACGGCCATCGGCGCCTGGCACGACGACTACGCGCAGCGGCAGCCGCACAGCTCGGCGCCGGGAGCCTCCGGCATCGTGCGTACGCTGACGAGCGCGCTGGTCAGTAGCCGGGTCAAGGTATGCCTCGACGCCAGCCCGATCCCGTCGGCGACCAACGAGATGGGACACTTCGAGAAGGCCGTGCGGGAACTCGTAGACGCCTACCGTGGCATCGGCCTCTTCAAGGTCGTCTCCACCGACGCGGGCATGTGCTCGGCGGCCCATGGCCAGCTGCTCGTCGACAAGCTCGGGCTGCACTACCTCTTCGGGCTCAAGGGCGACAAGCCGACACTGCTGACCGAGGCCAAGCAGCTGCTCAGCCGCCGGCGAGCTGCGGAGGCCGAGACCGTCGATGTGGTCGGCAACCACGTCGTCACCCGACGGCTCTACCGCACCGTCGATCTCGCGCACTACCTCGACTGGACGCACCTCGAGACCGTCCTTCGCGTCGAGTCCATCAAGCGCGAGCGCGACACTGACAAGGTCGTCGAGCGCGAGGACCGCTACTACCTCTCGAGCCTGCCCCACGACGAGCTGACCGCCGAGCAGTGGCTCCTGCTCGTGCGCCGGCACTGGGGCGTCGAGAACGAATGCCACAACACCTGGGACACGATCTTCGGCGAGGACGACCACCCGTGGTTCGCCTCCGGCGAGGACGCGCCCCAAGGCACCGTCGCCGTCATGCTGCTGCGGCGTCTCGCCTACAACATGCTGGCCCTCTTTCGCGGCGTCACCCAGCGCTCCGAGGACAAACGCCAGACGCCGTGGAAAGACCTCCTGCGCTGGGTCTACAACACGCTCATCGCCGCCACCGCTGCTGACGTCGATGCGCTACGACCGCGCCTGCTGAACACGACCACCTGCGACGCCTGACTTTCGGGCTCCGCGGCCCGTCGCTCCGGTCGTACATAGCCGGCCTGACCCACCCCGAGGGCGCCCGGGGCGCAAGCCCCAGGCCTAGCCTCGCCAGGTCTCAGCCCGGCGCCCCGCGTCGGGCCGCCCCGCGCGACCCAGCGCCGCCGTGGTCTCACGACCTCGGATCAAGGCTGCCCGAAACCCCGGCAACTTGGAGGCGGCTGGCTCCTCGTGCTAGAGTTCCGAAACGAGAGGAGCGATGCGCGTCAGGTTCTGGGGCGTGCGCGGGTCATACCCGGTGCCCGGCCCTGCCACCAACCGGTTCGGGGGCAACACCTCCTGCGTGCAGGTGACGCCCCAGAGCGGCGCTGTGCTGATCATCGACGCCGGCACGGGCATCCGCCGCCTCGGCAAGGAGCTGATGAGCGGCCCCTTCCGTCAGGGGCGGGGCAACTGCCACCTCCTCATCTCGCACACCCACTGGGATCACATCCAGGGGCTCCCCTTCTTCGCGCCGCTCTACGTCGCTGGCAACCAGGTGAACATCTACGCCCGTCAGCGTGACGTCCACCTGAAGACCATCTTCTGCAGCCAGACCGAGGACCCTTACTTCCCGGTCAGCCTCGACGAGGTCGCCGCCCAGGTCACCTACACCGACCTCGCCGACGGCGCGCGCTTCGCGGCCGGCGGCGTGCAGGTGCGCTGCGCCCGGCTCAACCACCCCTTCATCGCCATCGGCTACCGGATCGACGTCGACGGGAGCTCGCTCGCCTACGTCTCGGACACCGCGCCCTTCAGCAGCATCGTCCTCGAGCACCAGTTCATCGCCGCTCGCCCCGACCTCTCGACGCCCCCGCAGGAGAGCGACGCGGCCAAGCTGGCGGCGATGCGAGCCGGGGTGATCGACCTCTGCCGCGGCTGCGACGTGGTCATCTACGACACCATGTTTCGCATGGAGGAGTACCTGACCCGGCCGCACTGGGGCCACTCGAGCCCGGAGCACGCGCTCGAGGTGGTGCGCGAGGCAGGCGCGAAGTGTCTGGTGCTCTTTCACCACGCGCCGGAGCGGAGCGACGCCGAGGTGGAGCGTGAGCTGGAGCGAGCGCGCCAGGCCGCCGGTGACATCCAGGTCCTAGCCGCCGCCGAGGGGATGGAGCTCAGGCTGCTCGGAGGCAAGCTGGAGGTGGGCGGCTGATGGAGATCACCTTCTGGGGAGTGCGCGGCGCCATCCCGGCGCCGGGCCCCGAGTTCAACCGCTACGGCGGCAACACGCCCTGCATCTCCGTGCGCGTCGGGGAGGGCCTGCTCATCCTCGACGCCGGGACCGGCATCACCGTCCTCGGGCGGCGACTGATGGAGGGGGCCTTCGGCAAGGGCACGGGGCGGGCCACGCTGCTCCTCACCCACGCGCACTGGGATCACATCCAGGGCTTCCCCTTCTTCGCGCCGGTCTACGTCCCGGGCAACCGCCTGGTCGTCTACGGTCCCAGCGAGTCGCCCGGCATGGTCGAGGGGATCCTCGAGGGGCAGATGAACCCGCACTTCTCGCCGGTGCACAGCATCCGCAACCTCGGCGCGGAGATCGAGTTTCGCTCGGCGCAGGATGGGGTGGTGATGCCGATCGACGGCGTGCGAGTGAGCGGGCTGCACCTCAGCCACGGCCGCAGCCAGGCGCTCGCCTACCGGCTCGAGGCGGGCGGCAGCAGCCTGGTCTACGTCCCCGACGTGGGCTACGACGGGCAGAGCCTGCGCCCCGAGGTGGAGGCGCTCTTCCGGGGGGCGACCTACCTGGTGCACGACTGCTCGTACACGCCGGAGGACCAGGTGGCGAGGCGCTCGCGCGGCTACTCGTCGATCGCCGACGCCGCCCGCGTCGCCGCGCGCTGCCGCGTCAAGACGCTGGTCATGTTCCACTACGACCAGGACTACACCGACCCGCAGGTCGACGCCCTCGAGCGCCGCTGCCGCGGGCTCCTCGACGCGGAGCCGGGCGGGCGCGACGTCGCGCTCGTCGCGGCGCACGAGGGGCTCACGATCTCGGCGTAGGCCTTCGCCTCGGTCTCCTCCACACTGGTCCGCGGACCTCCCAGTCTCGCTCCTCGGTCTCGCTCCTCGGTCTCGCTCCTCGGTCTCGCTCCTCGGTCTCGCTCCTCGATCTCGCTCCTCGGTCTCGCTCGTCGGTCTCGCTCGTCGGTCTCGCTCCTCGGTCTCGCCCCTCGCTCCTCGGTCTCGCTCCTCGGTCTCCCCGCTCTCTTCGTGCCCTCGCCCCTCGCCTTCTGCCAGCGTGACAGCGCCTGCGTCTGAGCCTGCGCCTGCGCCTGCTCCCATTCCTCATGCGCTGGCGTTAGCCGCTGCCGAGCGAGCCCGGGCTCGCCTTGATCAGGCCATCGAGGAGCCCCAAGCGAGCAGGAGCGCCCGCTCCTCGCCTGCGCACCTCTCGAGCGCAGGCGCCTCTGCACTGGGTTGCGTCGCGGGAGTGGTGCGCGGCGACACTCACAGACGTCGCTCGGAAGGAGGCGTCGCACGACCCGCCAGCAGACAAACAAGCTCCTCGATGGCGTGAGCAAGGCGCACGGCGAAGCCGTGGCCCGGGCGGGTAGTACGCGAGCGAGCGCGCCGGTGAGGCCAGCGAAAGCACGGCGGATGATCGTTCGCGAGCCGCAGACGGACCGAGGGAGCGGGGAGGTGGGAGAGAAGCGAGGCGACCTAGGACGACGACGGCGCCGCCGCCGTCGGTGGCAGCTCCGCGGGCACCGAGCCGTCCTGCACGGAGATCACACCCGCCTTGATCAGCCCCTGCAGCGCCGTGTAGGTCTCCAGATCCGTCGTCGAGGCCTTGTCCACGACGGCGCCGACCTGCGTGTTCGTGAGCACCAGCTGGAGCAGGTCGAGCTGCTCCGGCGTGAGGCTCCGCAGCGGCGTCCCGATCGGGTTCGCGATGCCGAGCCGCGCCGTGCGCGACGGCAGGTTCTCCAGTCGACGGATCTCGTCGAGCTGTCGCATCGCCTCCATCAGCAGCCCCTCGGTGGGCTCGTTGAGCTCCTCGAGGAACTCCTTGTCGTCCGGCGGCTGCAGCTCGAACGTCCCGCTCTCCCACACCATCATGCGGTAGACCGCCTTGCGCGGGCTGAGGTCGAAGCTGTCGTCGATCGTGGCGTAGTAGATCTGCCCCTTGCGCAGGTAGATGCGCCCCACCCCCTGCGGACCCTGCACCTCGAGCACGCCGCTCTTCTTGCTCGTCGAGAGGAGCTGCATCAGGTCGGGCAGCGGGATCTCGTCGATGGTGCCGGCCATCGAGCGCGCGCCCGTGGTGGTGCGCTTCGGCGAGGGGCCGAGCCCACCCGCCCCCGGCGTCGGAGGAGGCATCGTCCGCGCCCCGCCGGCTGCCGCCGCGGCGCCGTCGGAGGCGACCAGCTTGATGATGCTGGTGCCGATCAGGATGCGGTCACCCTCACGCAACCGCACCCGCTTGATCTTTTCGCCGTTGACGAAGGTGCCGTTGGTGGAGCCGAGATCCTGGATGATGACCTGTGCGTTGTGGGTCGAGATCTTGGCGTGCTTGCGCGACACCATGTCCTCGACCAGCACCATGTCCAGGTCGCTGGAGCGGCCGATGATGATCTCGCGGTCCATCTTCAGGGGGAACTCGCCACCCTGATACTTTCCGGAGATGAAGCGCAGCGCGTATTGCTGGCCACTCAAGCCGAGGATCCTCTGGGCAAATCTGCAGACATGTTATTGTTTCGTGCGGATCGAAGTCAAGATTCCCGCTCCCGTCCGCCCTTCACGGGGGGCATCGGCCGCGTGATCTTCTCGATCGTGTCGCGCGCGCGCCCGAGCACTACCGTCTCCAGCAGCTTCCGCACCTTGGGGTAGGCGTTCAGGATCTCCTCGATCTGGCGTTTGGGAAAGCAGAGCATGGTGCAGGGCTCGACCGCCACCACCGTCGCGGTGCGCGGCCGACCGCTGAGGAGCGCCACCTCCCCGAAGCAGGCACCTGGGCCGAGCGTCGCGAGGTGCAGCTGCTGGCCATCGCGGGTGGTCGTGACGCGCACCTCCCCCTTCCTGATCAGGTAGAGCGCCTCGCCCGGATCTCCCTCCCGCACCACCACCTGCTCGGCCTCGAAGTCGACCGCGGTGGCCCCCTGGAGCAGCCGCGCCGTCCCCTCCTCGTCAAGCGACTTGAAGAGGTGGGAGCCGGTGATGGCCTCCAGGCCGGAGTTCTCTTTCTGACTGCCTTCCATCGACCTCGCAGCCTATCAAACCATCGGCGGCTTTGCAAAAGGCGCGAGGTGGGCAGGTGGGGGCGGAGCTGTGCTAGAATCGCGGCCGGCGCGACGAACAAGGAGCGGCGCCCCGCACGTTGGAGTGGTGGGGAGTTGCCGCGACCAATAGCCTGTCCCTCGGCGTGGTCGGCCACGGGGCGCGGCGCGTGAGCCTGAGGACCCCGAGTTTCCGTGAGAGAGCCACTCTTCACCCCCTTCACCCTCGCAGCCTATCGCTGCGAGGAGCGGCTGCGCGCCGGGGGGATCGGCGATCTCTACCTGGCGGTGCACCTGCCGACAGGCAGCCACCGCACGATCTGGAAGCTCGCCCCCGAGGTCCTCGAGGATCCCGAGACCGCCGAGCAGCTCTTGCAGGTGCAGCTCCGCGTGCAGAACCTCACGCACCCGAACATCGTCTCGGTGCGCGAGATCATGCAGAAGGACCGCGAGATCTACGTCGCGGCAGACCACCACTCGGGGGTGAGCCTGCGCCAGCTGCTGCTCAAGCTGCGCACCCTCGGTCCCCTCACGCCGCCGGTGGCGAGCTTCGTCGTCTGGCAGATCTGCCAGGCCCTCGACTTCGCCCACCACCTCAAGCAGGACGGCCGCGCGGCGCCGCTGGTGCACGGCGCGCTGTGGCCGAACAACATCGTCATCACCTTCAAGGGTGAGGTGCGCCTCACCGACTTCGGCACCTGGGTCATCCCGCGCGGCGCCTACAGCGAGGAGGAGCTCTCGGTCCGCACGCACTTCAGCTATCGCAGCCCCGAGCACCTGAACGGCGAGACCCTGACCCGCTCCTCGGACCTCTTCTGCGTCGGCATCCTCCTCTTCGAGATGCTCACCGGCCGCTCGCTCTTCCTCGGCAAGACGCTGATGGAGACGGTGCAGCGCGTGGAGAAGGCCGACCTCGGCGCGCTGACCGGCGTGCCCGCGCCGCTGCAGAAGGTGCTCCGCCGCTGCATGGCAGCGAAGCCGGCGGCGCGCTACGCGGACGTGGCGGGGTTCGTCTCCGAGCTGGCCGTCGTCGTGCTCGGCGTCGGCGATCGCGCGGTCCGCCAGGAGCTGCTCAACTTCCTCAACATGCACTTCCCGGTCAAGGAGCTGCCGCCGCTCAAGCCGGCGCCGCTCCCCGGGCTCGAGGACGACGAGACCACCAACATCAGCCCCGCGAAGCTCACCGAGATCCTCGTCGAGCTCTCACGGGAGCGGACGCAGCCGGGTGATGAGCAGCTCGGGCGGCGGCTCGCCAGCTCCTCCACCCGGGAGGAGCCGCAGGAGGACCGCGGCGAGGCGACGCGGGTCGACTCGCTGGCGCCCGAGATGATCGACGAGGTGACGCCGGCGGCCCGGGAGCTCGACGACGAGAGCCCGACGGCGGTGACCGGCTCACCTGCCGTGATGCCGCGCTGGGATCTCGCCCCTCATCGCGGAGCCCCCGGAGGAGGCGAGCAGGGCAAGATCCTGCCCGCCGCCGCTGCGGGCAAGTCCGTCGGGCCCGACCTCGCGCCGGCGCTCTTCCCGCCGGGCGACGACGAGGTGACCGCCGCCGCCGGCGCCAACGAGAGCGCGCCGATGCCCGGACCGCTGGTCGCCTTCGACACCCAGGAGACGACCACCCAGGCCTCCAACCAGGTGCTCGCCGAGCTCGGTGAGGAGGAGCCGACGGTGAACGCGCGGCCGGACGCGGCGCCGACGGTGAACGCGCGGCCGGACGCGGCGCCGACGGTGAACGCGCGGCCGGACGCGCCGCCCCTCCAGGCCGCGACCCGGAAGGTGACCCCGGCGCGGCCACCCGAGGCGGGGGACGAGATCCCGACCCTCAACGAGAAGCCGTTCGATCCGCCAGGGCGCAGCCGCGAGCTGGAGGCCCTGCGCGCACCGCCCCCGCCGCCGCGCCGGGGTCCGTCCACCAAGCGCGACCCGCTGTACGGCTCTGCGGATCCGCGGGCGGCGACGCTGATGGACGCCCCGAGCCCCGGGGAGCGCGGCCGCCCTGGGGTGACGGGCCCGGCGCCCGCGTTGCGCGGCCAGGGCTCGCCGCTCCCCAGGCCAGCGCCATCGCCGCCAGCGCGCCCCACCCCGCCAGCGCGACCCGCGACCCCGCCAGCGCGACCCACGACCACGCCGCCGCGTGCACCGCAGAGCCCAGCGTCGGCCCGGCCGCCGGCGCTGAGCTCGACGCTGCCGCCCGTCGAGCGGACCCCGCCGATAGAGTCGGCCACTCCGGCGGAGGTCCCGCTGGTCCCGCTGGCGCAGCCGCCCGCAGACAGCGGGCTCTCCTTCGAGGGGGGCAACTTCTCGGCAGACGCGGCGGCCTACCAGAGCGACCTCGCCAGCTCGCAGGTCAGCACCTTCGACCCTGACGCGTTCTCGCTCTCGTACTCGCAGTCGTACGACCAGTTCCAGCGGAAGCGCCGCCTCTCGCCTGCGCACCTGATGCTGGGCGTCGCCATCCTGGTCTTCCTCGCCGCGGTGGCGATGCTGGTCCGGCGCATCGTCAGCCAGCGCCGGGCGGCGGTCCCGCTGGTCACCAGACCGCGCGACGCGGGGGGCGACCAGGGGCTCTCCGACGCGCGGCGCGGCGGCGATCCCCAGGCGCAGCCGCTCGCGCCGCGGCTGGTCTCGCTGCGCGTGGAGAGCACGCCGGCGGCCAAGGTCTACCTCGACGGCAAGCTGCAGGGAGAGACGCCGCTCGACCGCAAGCTCAAGCCGGACAAGCAGACACGCCTCGTGCTGATGGCGCGAGGTCACAAGCTCCATCGTCAGCTCCTGCACCCGGGCACCACGCCGATCGCGGTCAAGGTGAGGCTCACCAAGGCGGGCTATGCAAAGTACGGCGTCCGCGCGCGCGCCATCCTGGTGGTGAGCTGCGGCGACGACGGCCGGCGCATCGTCCTCGACGAGGAGGAGACCGGCATCGGCTGCACGGGCAACATCAAGTTCGCGCTCAAGCCCGGCCCTCACAGGATCGGGTTCTACGCTGTCGAGACCGACCGGACGGACACGCTCAAGCGCGTGAAGCTGAAGCGGCGGGGGAAGGTCACCCTGAAGCCGCCGCGCATCTAGTCATCATGCGGTGACCGGCGCGCCGATTCGCAGCGTCGTGGGTTGCGCTGGGGAAGGTCGGTGGTCCGGTCCCGGTACCAGGACTGGAGGTGCCGATGAGAGCGCTCGCCGCCGTCCTGCCCTTGATGGTGCTCATCGGGTGTGGCCCCGTGCCGGAGGGCGACGAGGCTCCATTGCCGGCGACCCGGTCAGCGCTCGTGACCCTCGACGCGGCGCTGACGATCGAGGGCCCGCCGATGTGGCTGTCGTCCAACGACGAGGACGCCCTCAGTCTGCTCGGTAAGAACAGCGTGGCCTACACGCTGGCCCAGCGCGGCGAGCGTCTCGACCGCGCCTACGATCTCATCACCTCGGCCCTGGTAGAGCAGCCCGAGGATCCGGTCCTCCTCGACACCATGGCGTGGGTCTTCTACCGGCAGGGCCTGCTGCGGGAGGCCATGTGGTACCTCGACAGCACGCTCGAGCGGAAGCAAGGGCTCAGCCAGTGGCAGCAGCAGGTCGCGCTCAACCACCGGCGGGTCGTCGAGGACGCGATCGCTGCAGCCAGGGGGGACGACCCATGCGCGAGGCCCTCTTGTTTCTGTGGAGCCGTCCAGGTCCCGGTTGGCCTGCCCGGACGGCCGGTGCTGCTCGAGGTCGTCAGCGCGCCGGAGCGCTACGTGGCCCGCCTGGCGTCCCCCTCGCTGGCCGCGGGCGCGCGGGTGCCGT
>JAKLHH010001479.1 GCA_022710245.1 Myxococcota bacterium | reverse complement strand
GCGCCTCCTGCGGCAGCTGCGGCGGCACCGTCCAGTGTAGCGGCTCCTGCTCCGTCGCGACGCCCTCCAACCTCGGCGCCTCCTGCGGCAGCTGCGGCGGCACCGTCCAGTGCAGCGGCGCCTGCTCCGTCGCCACACCCTCGAACCTCGGCGCCTCCTGCGGCAGCTGCGGCGGCACCGTCCAGTGCAGCGGCGCCTGCTCCGTCGCCACACCTTCCAACTTCGGCGCCGCCTGCGGCGGCTGCGGCGGCACCGTCCAGTGCAACGGCGCCTGCTCCGTCGCCACACCCCCCAACCTCGGCGCCTCCTGCGGCAGCTGCGGCGGGAAGATCCAGTGCAACAGCGCGTGCAGCATCAGCACGCCCTCGAACTACGGCGCCTCTTGCAACAGCTGCGGCGGGAAGATCCAGTGCAGCGGCGCCTGCAGCCCCAAGTGCCCCGTGTGCACCAAGACCTGCACGACCGGCTGCTGCGAGGTCGACGAGAGCGGCTGCTGCCTCGTGTGCAAGCCCCCGAAGGGGCTCTGCCCTTGAGCCCGGCTCAACCGCCCGAGGGGAACGCCCCCTCGCGATAGAACCGCTCGAGGAGCGCATCCTTCTCCTCGAAGCGACGCTGGAGCCAGACGCCCAGCCCCTCGGCGTCGCCGGGGAGGTCCTCGACGGGGAAGCGCCGCACGTGCAGGTGGGCTCGCGGCACGTAGCCCTGCACGAACTGCCAGAGCGTCGGCACCCCATGCTCGTACCCGAGCGTGACGTCGTAGATCGCGCGGGCGTGCGAGCGCAGCCCGTGCACCGCTGCGGCGAAGCCCTTGGTGCGTGGCACGAGCACGTGGCGGAGCGGGGTCAGCCCGTGCTTGCCGGCGTACGCGCGGCTCGCCGCGACCTTCTCCTCGCTGACACGCGTCCCCTCGGGGAAGCTGATCAGCCAGACCGGCACCCGCCCCCGGTTGAGGCTGGAGAAGGTGCGCTCCACCGAGGCCTGGTCCTCGGCCCAGTCCCGCTTGACGAAGATGCAGTCGAGGAAAGCCAGGCCCCAGCCGACGCCCGGCACATACTTGAGGGAGTCCTTGACGAACCACTTGAGGTCGCCGAGGCGGTCCTTCTGCCTCGCCCAGATCATGATGAAGCAGATGTCGGGCATCTGCTGGTGGTTGGCGATGACGATGGCGTTCTCGCGCGGCGGGACGTCGTCGCCGCTCATCACCAGGTGGATCCCGTGCAGCCGGTCCGCGCCCGTCACGCACCAGCCCCACCAGGTGTCCGCGGCCCAGCGGTTGAAGCGGCGGAAGGCCTGCAGGGAGAACGGGCGGACGGCGAGGCTCGCGGTCTGCGCCGCGTTGAAGGCGAGCAGCGAGCTGAAGAGGACGCCGGTCGTCGGCACCGCGAGCGCCAGGGCGCGCGCGCGGGCGGCGGGCGAGCTGGGATCGGGGAGAGGGGGTAGCGGCATGGGGCGAGAGCATAGCAGCAGCCACGTTCGCCGGCACCCTGGCATGTGCGGGGGCCGCAGCGTAGGATGCAGCGCCGCGTCTTGCACGGTCCACCGGAGGCGCGCCGAGCGACCACGACGACCATGACCGAGCTCGAGCTGGAGAGAGAGATCGCCGCGCTGCGCGGAGCCTGGGAGCAAGGGGACCAGGGCGACCCTGCCCTGCGCCGCTCCTGCGCGGCGCGCCTCGAGCGGCTGCGCAGCGCCTTCCGGGAGCAGCCCCAGGCGTTCGCGCCCGAGGTGATCGCCGCGCTGCGGGCGGTGGCCGAGGAGGTGGCGCGGCCGCCCCCT
>JAKLHH010001478.1 GCA_022710245.1 Myxococcota bacterium | reverse complement strand
CCCTTCCAGAAATCGACCTTGCGCAGGCTGTCGCAGCAGGTGCGCGGATCGGCGGTGTGGCGAGGGCGCTCGCGGAAGACCCGGTAGGTCACGCGGTACTTGCCCGGCGGAGGTCCGCGCCAGGAGGAGCCGCCACAGCCCCAGTCCGCGAAGACGAGCTCCTTCTTGGCGCCCGGCTGGAGCGTGACCGTGAAGGGGCTGGTGGCGCCGGTCGCGCTGCCCATCACGCACGCGCAGGGGTGGCAGATGAGGTCCGGCTTGCCGCTCCCGTCGTCGAAGACGAGGTAGTTCTCCTCGCCGTGGTGGAGCGTCAGCGGCTGGCTCCCCCGGTTCTGGAGGCTGACCTTGACCTTGCCCCGGTAGCCGCTCGGCCCGAGCTGGAGCTGCCGGGGGGCCTCGAGCTTGATCGAGAGCGCGTCGTCGGCCTTCGCCTCACCGCTGGGGACGCACCAGAGCAGCAGGCAGATGGGGAACCAGCGTGGACGGGTCATCGGGTCGCCTCCGCTGGACGATCGAAGCCGATCCGCGCGCGCAGGGCAAGGCCAGCTGGAGGATCGTCGGCCACGGCCAGGGCGCAGCCGTCAGCGGGGTGACATCGCCGCCGGGCGCGCGAGCCCGTGCGGCATGCTCCCGGCGCGCGCGTGGATCGACCCCACCATCAGCATCGCCACCAGCACCGCCGCGCCCGCGAAGGTGAAGGCGAGCGGCCGCTCCCACCACGACCAGCGCCGCGGCTTCGGCGCCAGGCCGAGCTCCTCGGCCACCGCCCGCCGCAGCTTGAGCCGCGAGGCGGCCGAGGGCTCGGGCGAGGACTCCGCCGTCTCCAGGTCGCGCTTGACCGCCAGGTAGCTGCGCAGGCAGTCCGGGCAGCGCAGCAGGTGCTCCTCGACGGCGGCGCGCGTCTCCTCGCTCACCACCCCGAAGTGAAAGCCCACCAGCTCGGGCTGGATCTCCTTGCAGCTCATCTCGCCATCTCCTCGCGCAGGCGGCTGACCAGCTCGTGCATCCGCGACTTCACCGTCCCCACCGGGACCTCCAGCACCTGCGCCAGATCATCATACGAGAGCCCCTCCGCTCGAAGGTGAAAGAGCTCGGCCAGCGCCTCGGGCAGCCGCCGCACCGCCAGCTGCAGCGCCTGGGTCGTCTCGCGGTCCTGCAGCGCGCGCTCCGGGTGCGCGGCAGGCGGCGGCGGGACGTGGCTCGCCGCCTGCGCCGCCCGGTCCGCGCGCTGCCGCGAGCGCCGCCGGTTGAGGCAGAGGTTGCGCGCCACCTGGAAGAGCCAGGCGCGGAAGCAGGAGAGCCCGCGCCCGCGGCGCCCCTCGCGCAGCACCGTCAGGAAGGCGTCGTGGACCACGTCCTCGGCCTCCTGCCGGTCTCCGAGCTGCCGGAAGACGAAGCCGAAGAGCCGCCGCCCGTGGCGCTCGTAGAGCGCGTCGAAGGCGGAGAGGTCGCCGGCGAGCAGCTGCTCGTGGAGGGATTCGTCCGAGCCCATCGTCAGACCGCGGCGTCCTTCGGCCGCCGGAGCCCGGCGACCGCAGCGACGAGGCCCGCGACGACGGCGATCAGGAGCGAGAGCACCAGGTTGTTCATCGACTCGGCGCAGCCGAGCATGGCGATCTGGACCTGCTCGCCCACCGGGACCTTCTGCACGAAGCGGAAGGTGTTGATCAGGCCCGTCGCGGTGCCGAGGAGCCCGGAGCCGAAGACCACCGCCGCCAGCGTGGCGGTGAGCCGGCCATAGCGGCGCTCGGGCCTGAGCAGGTAGAGCACGGCCGAGGCGAT
>JAKLHH010001477.1 GCA_022710245.1 Myxococcota bacterium | reverse complement strand
CAGCCAGGCCACGCCTCGGGTCTGGAGTCCCACCCGTGACGCCGCGCGTTGCCCACCTGCTGCTGCTGCTCGGCGGCGCGGTCGCGCTGGCGAGCTGCGCCCCGGAGTATGGCGAGGCGCCGTTCGCCTGCGCGCAGTCTGCAGTCTGTCCGGAGGGCTACCAGTGCGTCGACAAGGTCTGCCGCCGGGAGGGGAGCAGCCCCAGGCCGCCGGACGCGCATCTCGACAAGTCCGGCTGGGTCCGTCGCGACCTGGGACCCGCGCCGGATCGCCACCTCGGGGCGGAGCCGTCCAGGACCGATCTGCCCCGGATCGACCTGGCCAAGCTCGTCGACCAGGCCGTGCCCGTCGGCTGGACCTGCCAGCAGATCTACACGTGCTCGATGGCCTGCACCAACGCTGCCTGCGCGCAGGCCTGCTACAACCAGGGCTCGGCCGACGCCAAGGCGAAGATCGACGCTCTCGACAAGTGCTTCTACCAGTACTGCGACCCCGTCTGCACAGACCAGGCAGACTGCAACGCCTGCGAGCTCTACTACTGCCCCGCCCAGCGCGCCGCCTGCGGGGTCTGACCGGCGGACATCTCGAAGTGGAGCGTCGACGCGCCTGCGGGGTCTGACCCCCGGGCAAGCCGCGCTCAGACGCGCGTGGCGGCCAGCAGCGCCGCGTGCCGCGCGTCCTCGAGCTTCTGCAGCGAGCCGGAGCAGGAGGCCTGCAGGCGCTGCGCCTCGGCGAGCGTCTCGCCCGCGTCCTGCGCGCGGTTGCCCGCCTGCTCGGCCGCGACCTCGTGCTCCTGCCTGCTCACCGCGACCTGGCCCTGCGCCACGCTGAAGGGGTCGGCCCTGGAGCTCGCCTCGAGCCAGCGGGCCGCGCCGTCGAGGCGACTCGCGCCGCTGGCCGCGTGGAGAGCCGCTCCCTGCAGGCGTCCGGCGGCGTCTGGCTGTGCCTCCAGCTTCTTCAGGCACGCGGTCCCCTGCAGCCCGGCGGCGGCCATGGTCAGGCCGCCCTGCCAGAGCGCCGAGCCGAGCGCGCAGCCCGCCAGCTCGCGGAGCTTGTCGGCGACCTGGCGGAGCTCGCCGAGGCGATCCGCGCGCGCGGCGCGGCGCTCCTCCCTCGCGAGCTCGCCCGACCTGCGGGCGTCCTCGTGGGCGACCAGCGCGGCGGCGGTCGCCGCGTCCTCGGTGGTGAGCAGGGCAGGGTTGATCGGTCGCTCCTCGACTCTCATGACGGACTCCTCCCCAGGGCGGCCAGGGTCACCCTGTCGTTCGCGCGCAGGGCCCGCACCGCGGCGTCCAGCCCGCGGGTCTGGGCCTCGCAGATCAGCTTCAGCTCGGCGCGGTCCTCGTCGTTCTCATCGAGGAGCCGCTGCCGGAGCGCCTTGAGCTCCGCGAGCAGCGCCTCCGCGTCCCCGGCGCGCTGGTCGTACGCGCCCCTCGCGAGGGTGGCGCCGCCGGAGAGCGCGGTCGCGACCTTGTCGCCGAGCTTCGCGGCCGTGGCGATCTTGTCGCCGAGCTTCGTGGCCGTGGCGATCTTGTCGCCGAGCTTCGCCGAGGTGGCGACCTTCTCGCCCAGCCTGGCGGCCGTGGCGACCTTCTCACCGAGCTTCGCCGAGGTGGCGGCCTTCTCGCCCACCGCGAGCCCGGCCTCGGCGGCCTTGCTCGCGCCCTTCGCGACGAGGCTGGCCACGCCGCCGCAGACCGCGGCGCAGAGCGCGAGGCCCATGCCCAGCCACTTGCCCACCTCCCCGGGGACCGCGTAGGAGACGATCATCGAGGCGATGGTC
>JAKLHH010001476.1 GCA_022710245.1 Myxococcota bacterium | reverse complement strand
AAGATGCCCTGGTAGTCGGGGACGCCGTCGACGACCACCAGCACCTGCGTGTTCGGGCTAGCGCCGAGGCCGCGCATGTGCAGCGCGCCCGAGGCGCCGCTCGCGATCCCGTGGAGGCTGGCCCCGCGGCTGTTCACCTGCACCGAAGGCACCTGCTCGGCGATGGCCTCGAGGAGCGAGGGGCGCGCGCTCTCGCGGACGGCGCGGCCGCTCACCTCGGCGGTGGCGGCGCTGGCGTCGCGCGCCGGGCGTCGCTGCTTGCCGCGCACCACGGTCTGGTATTCGGGGCGCTCGGGTGGTCCGGCCAGCGAGGGCGAGGCGGCCAGGAGCGCGAGCGCGAGCGAGAGCGCGCGCAAGAGGGGCGCGCTAGTGCCCATACGGCCCCGGTACCTCGAAGTCCTGCTCGATCTGCCCCGGCGTCACGCGCAGCACCTGGAGCGCGCCGGGCTCGAGCTCGACGGGCTCCCGCGTGCGGTAGGCGAACCAGAGGGGCGCCGGCAGCTTGACGCCGAGCCGGTCGCCGCTCGGCGGGTAGGCCCGGCTCCCGCGCGCGACCTCCTCGAGGACGCCGCTGACGAACGCCTGCGCGTCGAACCTCTTGAAGTGCACGCGGTCGGCGCCGGGCGGGCAGGAGCAAGGCGAGGTGCGCTCGCCGGGCGCGAGGAGCACCGGCCAGAGGCAGCCGTTGAAGCTGAGCTCGCGGATCTCGACGGGCGCCTCGAGGCCGTTCTCGATCACGACCTCGGCCTCGCAGGCGGCGAGCGCCAGCGCCAGGGCTAGGCAGGCGGCGAGGCGTGTCACTTCTTCACGCACTGCGGGTTCTGCGCGCGGTCGGCGTAGGGCTTGAAGCCGTACTCTGGCCAGAGCGCGCGGATCTGCTCGTAGCGTGCCTCCGGGATCGGGGCGACGCCCTCGGGCGGGCAGGGTCCCTGGTGGTTCGTCATGGTGAGCGTGATGGTCCGCTGCTGGCCGGGCAGCGTCTCCTCGTCGATCTTCGTCGCCAGCGGCAGGCAGCGCTCCGGCTTGCAGTCGGGGTCGGCCCAGGCGCCGACCATCAGCACGGGCGCCAGGCCGGCGGGGACGCTCCGCGCGGCGCTGGTCTGGCCGAGGAGCACCTTGTCGAAGACCACACCGCCGTAGGAGGCGTGGCAGATGGTCCAGGGCGGCTGCGCCGGCGCGGCGGGGTTGTTGAAGTCGTTCTTCAGGCTGACCAGCGCCGGCGCGTCGTCGCCGCCGCAGGCCGGGGCGAGGGGGAGGGTCAGGAGGAGCAGGGCCGCGTAGCACGTTTCGGAAATTCGTAGCATGGTGACCTTGTAGACGAAGGGGATGGCGCCGTCAAGACGGCGTCGCGCAGCGACGCCGGGCGGAGTCGCGAGGAGTCTGCTGCTGGTGCGGGCTCGGGCTCGCTAGTGGTCCGGACCGCGCTCGGGGAGGTCGATGGTGAAGGTGGTGCCGACGCCGACGGTGCTCTCCACCTGGATCCTCCCGTGGTGCGCCTGGATGACGTCGTAGACGATCTTCAGGCCGAGCCCCGTCCCCTGGCCGACCGGCTTGGTGGTGAAGAAGGGATCGAAGATCCTCGTCAGGTGCTCGGCGGGGATGCCGCAGCCGCTGTCGGAGATCGTGATCACCACCCTCGAGTCTTCCCGCCGCCGGCCGGTGCGCTCGTGTGACGTCTTGATCCTGATCTCGCCCCTGCCGTCGAGGGCATGTACGGCGTTCACCAGGAGGTTCAGGAACGCCTGGCAGAGCTTCTGCGGAAAGCACGTCACCCTCGGCAGCTCG
>JAKLHH010001475.1 GCA_022710245.1 Myxococcota bacterium | reverse complement strand
CGGGAGTCGGCGAGCTCCTGGTCGGTGAAGAAGCCCGCCTGCCCGTTGCGCACCGAGAGGCGGAGCTCGCCGTTCACGAAGCAGTCGTAGCGGAAGAAGAAGAGGCGGACCTCGCCGGCGCTGGCGTGGCCGTCCACGTGGATCTCGTAGCGGAGCGTGTCGCCAGGGCGCGGCCGCGCGCCGTGGTGGGTGAGCTCGCAGCCGAGGAGGCGATAGACGCGCTCGCCGCGGTTGAGCAGATCCGCGCCGAGGTAGGAGATGAGGAGCAGGTCGGCCTGCCCGGCCTCCACCATGATCCCCGCGGGCATCACGCCGTCGTCGAGGTACCAGGAGTCCGCGCGGACGTCGGTCTCGGTGACGATGCAGCCGCGCCCCATCGAGCAGGGCTCGGCGTCGATGCGGAGGACGCGGTCGACGAGGAGGAGCGGGGGCTCCGGCAGGCGCACCTGCCGAGGGAAGTCGTCCTGCGCGGCGAAGCGCGCGCCGAGCACCGAGGAGACCTTGCCCGAGGCCAGCACCTCGAGCTGGGCCCGCGTGAGGAGCGGCGCGGCAGCGACGGGCGGCGCGGCGGTGACGGGCGGCGCGGCAGCGATGGGCGGCGCGGCGGCGACGGGCGCAGCGGCGACGGGCGACGCGGCGGCAGCGACGGACGGCCCCAGACCCGAGGCCATCCGCAGCGCCGGCGGACGCGGGGCCAGCCACAGCGGCGGCGGCGCGACGCATCCCGTGACGGGCGCGCGGCCGAGCGCGCCGAGGAGGTCCGCGGCCGCGCGCGTCTGACCGGCGAGGAACTGCTGCTGGAGCCGCGCCTGCTGCTCGAGGACCTCCTGGTGCGCGGCGGCCAGCTGCGCATGGGCAGCGAGCGCGTGGGCGAGGACGCCGCCGGGAGCGGGCCGCGGGCGCGGGCGCGGAGTCGCG
Organism: Myxococcota bacterium; assembly: GCA_022710245.1. Next base: position 880 of record JAKLHH010001475.1, on the reverse strand, counting down.
ACGGCCGGGGCAGGCGCGCGGTCTCGCGGTGAGTCCGGGGCGGGCAGCACCGGCGGGAGCAGCGGCGGCAGCGGCAGCACGAGCGGGGAGACCTCGAGGGGCGGGAGCTGCACCGCGGCCGGGTGCGCGGGGTAGCGGCGGCGCGGCCCGCTCGCCGGGCGCGAGGGCGCAGGCTGCAGGCGCGAGAGCCCGGCGAGCTCGAGCGGGACGCCGGCGGCGAGCAGCTGCGCTGCCGCCTCGAGCAGCTGCAGCAGCGGTGAGCGGGCGAGGCCGCGATCGAGCGGGACCACCAGGTGCTCGCGGTCGCCGAGGATGCGCTGCACCCAGCGGCTGCAGGCGTCGCGCGGCCCCTGCTCGACGAAGACCCTGACGCCGTCCGCGTAGGCGCGCTCGACCAGGCGCGGGAAGTCGACGCGCCCGCTGGCCATCCCCAGGAGCGCGTCCGCGGCGCTCTCGCGCGTCGGCTGGTACGCGCCCTCGCGCCCGCTCGAGTAGAAGCGCACCCCCGGGACGGCGAAGGTCTCGCGCCGGTGCAGCTCGCGCCAGGGCTCCGCGTACCCGGCGAGCTCGGGGCAGTGGATGGCGATGTCGTAGTCGAGCGGGTGTGCGCGGCCGCGGCCGAGGCGATCGACGACGCGCGCGCAGGCAGAGACCTGCCCGCCGACCACGACGTCGCCGGGCGCGTTGATGATGCAGAGGTGCACCCGCGGCTCGCCCTCGAGGGCGGCCAGCACCTCGGGCTCGGGCGCCAGCACGCGCCAGCTGGCCCAGCGGAGCTCGCCCGCGCCCTCGCCCCAGGCGCGCGCCGGGACGCGGAGCTCGCCGCCGAGGTGTCGCGTGAAGACGCCGCGCTCCTGGAACTCGCGATGGATGCCGTCGA
>JAKLHH010001474.1 GCA_022710245.1 Myxococcota bacterium | reverse complement strand
GTCGAGGGCGTGCAGATCGAGGTCACAGGGACCTGCTGCGTCGACGGAGGCGTACGGCATCGGCGTCGCCTTAGCAGCCACGGCGGGGCAGTGTCAACCCACCTCTGGCCCCGACGGGGAGCAGTCCGGTCGTTGCGAGGTCCGGCGGACAGCGACCGCCAGTCAGGGGCAGCGCTTCTCAGTCGTGGAGAGGTGAGGGGCTCAGCGCCCGAGCGCGACGCGATAGGCCGCTATGGTGTCCCGCGCCGACTGCTCCCAGGTGAAGCGCGTGGCGCGCTCGAGCCCGGCCGCGCGCAGCCGGGCGCGCAGCTCCGCGTCCCGCGCGAGGCGGACCAGCGCGGCGCCGACCTGCGTGGGGTCGGGCCCGTCGAGGAGCAGCGCTGCCTCGCCGGCGATCTCGGGCAGGCAGCTCGCGGCCACCGCGAGGACGGGGCAGCCGCAGGCGAAGGCCTCGACGGGGGTGAGGCCGAAGCCCTCGTAGGTCGAGAGCATCGGGTGCGCGGTGGCGTGGCGATAGAGCGCGGGGAGCAGCCCGGGCGGCGTGAAGCCCGGGAGCAGGACCCGCTCCCCCGCGCCGACGGCGCGCGCTCTCTCGAGGACCGCGGCGCGCTCCGCCGCGGTGGTGTTGCCGGCGAGGACCAGGACCTCGTCGAGCTCCCCGGCGCGGCGGCCGAAGCCCTCGATCAGCGCCGGCACCTGCTTGCGGCGATCGTGGCCTCCCACATAGAGGAAGTAGGGGCGATCGGTGCCGAGGTGCGCGCTGATCGAGGCGCGCTCGCCCTCGGCGGCGCGCGGGTGGAAGAGCTCCGTGTCGATCCCCAGGTGGGCCACGCTCACGCGCTCCTCGGGTACGCCGGCGATGCGGATGAGGTCGCGGCGCGAGCACTCGGAGATGGCGATGATCTGGTGGAAGCCGCGGTAGCGGAGGCGCTCGACCAGCGCCCGCGCGCCGATCGGGAGCACGGGCGGCGAGAACGGGTAGCGCAGGATGACCGGGATCAGATCGGCGCAGGTGACGACGAGGCGGGGCCCCGGCGGCCGGGGCGTGCCCTTGGCGTCGATGGAGTGGTAGAGGTCGAAGCGCGAGCGCACGAGGCGCGCCCACCCCAGGGTGTGGCGGATCAGGTAGTAGGGGGTGTCGTCGACCAGCGGGCCGGGCTCGGCGATCGCTCGCTCCACGCGAGCGGGCTCGGCCGGCTCCACCCGGATCGAGAGGCCCTGGCCGACGAGGAGGTGGAGGTCGAGGCCGTCCCAGAGCTCGGGGCTCCGCGCGAGCGCGCGGGCGAGCCCGACGGCGATGGTGCCGTGGCCACGGAAGCGCGAGGTGGTGAGGAAGAGCGTCAGGTCGAGACAGACGCGTGGCAGACGGCTCATGCCAGCTCCCGGTAAGCGGCGAGCGTCGCGCGCGCGCAGCGCTCCCACGAGTAGTGCGCCACCCGGCGGCGGCCGGCCTCGACGAGGCGTGCCCGCAGCGCCTGGTCGCCGTCCGCCTGCCGGAGCGCGGTCGCGATCGCCTCGGGGTCCGCCGGGTCGACGAGGAGCGCCGCGTCGCCCGCGACCTCGGGGAGGCAGCTCGTGGTCGAGGTGACCACCGGCGCCCCGGCCGCCATCGCCTCCAGCATCGGGATGCCGAAGCCCTCGTAGTACGACGGGTGGAGGTAGACGCGCGCGGCGTGGTAGAGCGCGTTCAGGACCTCGTCGGTGACGTGCGGGAGCGTGATCACGCGCTCGCGCGCGAGGGGCGAGGCGAGCAGCGCGCGCATCTCGGGGTCGCGCCGCAGGAACCGACGCACCAGCACCAT
>JAKLHH010001473.1 GCA_022710245.1 Myxococcota bacterium | reverse complement strand
CTCACCGAGGCGCACGCGCAGGGGATCGTGCACCGCGACCTGAAGCCCGAGAACATCATGCTGGTCGAGCGCGCGGGGACCAGCGACTTCGTCAAGGTGCTCGACTTCGGCATCGCCAAGATCGTCGGCGCTGCCGACGACGGCGAGGGCCCCGCAGCTGGGGCGGCGGCGAGGAGCGGCCGTGACCGGCAAGAGGGCGAGCAGCTCGCAGGTGGGGGGAGCTGCCGCGACCAGCAAGACCGTCCGCGCGGCCCGCTCGCGCTCAACCCGGAGCTCGCGCCCGGCCTCACGCAGGAGGGCTCGCTCCTCGGCTCGCCGCACTACATGGCGCCCGAGCAGGTGGTGGGCGAGCCGGTCGACGCGCGCACCGACCTCTACGCGCTCGGCGTCATCCTCTACCAGATGCTGACCGGGCGTACGCCGTTCGAGGGGGAGAGCCTCCTCGACCTCCTCGACCGCCGCGCGAAGGCGAAGGTGCCGCCGCTGCGGACCAGCCACCCCGAGCTCGGCGTCCCCGAGGCGCTCGACCGCGTGATCACGGGCTGCCTCGCGCGGAGCCCGGACAGGCGCCCGGCCTCGGCGGCGGCGCTCGCCGAGGTGATCCGCGGCCTGATCCCGGGCCTGGCGCGCCAGCAGGAGGACCAGCAGCGCGCGCTCCTCGAGCTGGTCGGGCTGCGCCGCCGCTGGCCACGCTGGCTGCGCTGGGCCGGGCTCGCGACGCTGGCGCTGGCGCTCGGGGGCGGGCTCGTGCTCACGCGCCGCCCGGCGGGCCCGGCGGAGGGCGCCTCTCTCGCGGCGGGCGAGCGGCTCTTCCTCTTCGCCGCGTCCCGGCGCGTGCCGGCCTGGGTCGAGCAGCCGGGCACCGCGATCGTGGGCCGGGTACGGAACGTCCCTGACCGGCGCTCAGCGCGCGAGCTCGCGCTCGCCGAGGCCCTGATGAGGCTCCTCGACGTGCCGCCGCGCTTCGAGCGGAGCGAGCGGGGCGCCTACCTGCACGACCTCGCCGACGTCTTCAATCGCTACGACGAGCTCGTCGCCGCCGGCGCGCCGCCCGTCCCCGAGGAGCACTTCTGGGCCAGGTTCGTCCTCGGGCTCGGGCCCGCGCCGGGCAGAGCGGCGACGCGCGAGGTCTACGACGGGTTCGCGCGCCTCGGCGCGGTGCCGGAGGCTCGACGCCTCGAGCTCCGCCGCGGCCTCGGCGAGCTCCGCCACAAGCGCTACGACTTCCTGCTCGACGAGGCGCTGCTCAAGGGCCGCGCCTGTCCCGAGGTGCGGCGGCTGGCGGGGCGGGTGCGCGAGGCGGTCGAGGAGCTCCCCGCGAAGCGGGAGCGCAAGCGCTCGCTGCTCTTCATGCTGGCGCAGAAGACCCGGGGTCGCTGCGGGCTCTCCCCCGCCGACTTCGTGCTGCCCGCGGCCGGCGGAGGCGCGCGGCCCGCCGACGCCGGTCGTTGAGCCTCAGCGGATCTCCCGCCAGGCCTCGATGCTCGGCCCGCCGACGAGGCTGCTGCCGAGCGGCGTGGCGGCGTCGCGCTTGACCGGCATCGCGGGCGAGCCGCCGCGGCCGGTGGTGGAGACCGCGATGTCCGCGCCGCCACCGATCAGCGCCATCCCGGTCGCCTCGACGTTCGTCAGCTTCTGCGCCTTCACCAGCTGCTGGCTGGCGCCCGAGGTCGCGATGCGGAGCAGCCAGCTGCTGCCGGAGACGCCGCAGCCCACGCTGGCGGGCGGCTCGTAGTAGAGGAAGTACGCCTCCACCAGGCCGGTCGTCGTGTTGTCGATGAGGATTGGCCGGTCGACCGGGAGC
>JAKLHH010001472.1 GCA_022710245.1 Myxococcota bacterium | reverse complement strand
CCGTCGATGTGATCGATGCGCAGCCCCGACACAGCACCGTCTGCCACCAGGCGGAAGACGAGCTCGTGCGTGGCGTCGAAGACCTTCGGTGCCTCCGTGCGGACAGCGGCGAGGTCATTGATGTCGAAGAAGCGCCGGTAGTTGATCTCCTCGGCGGCGACCCGCCAGTAGGCGGGCCGGTACGCCTGGGCGCTGATCAGCTCGTCGAGGAGGTCGAAGCTCCCCGGATCCCCGCCGCCGTTGAAGGCCGCCACCGAGGCGTCGATCGCGGTGGCGATCTCCGGGCTCGCCTGGTGGAGCGCGTGGATGCGGCGCTTGATCACCTCCTTCTCGCGGTTCCGCTCGGCGAGGCGCGCCGGATCCCGCTCGGTCCGCCCGGGCAGGTAGCCGAGCGCGGTGAGGATGCTCCGGTACTCCTGCAGCTGCTGGCTCTCCTCGCCGAGCGTCCGCGCCAGCAACTCGAGGCGGTGACCGAGGATCTGGACGTAGGTCCGCGGCGCCACCGGGAGCTTCATCTGGTAGTAGTAGAGGACGAAGGTCCCCTCCTCGTAGGCCAGGTGGAGCTTGCCGCTCTCCAGCACCCGCCCGTACTGGTCCTCGAGGATGGGCAGCAGGACCTTGTTCGACAGCTCGGGCTTCGCCGGGCTCCACTCGATGTCGAAGTAGTCGGCGTAGGTCGAGCTGGGGCCGTTCTCCAGCACGTCCATCCACCAGGCGTTCGCCGCGTCAGCGATGCCCATGTGGTTGGGGACCGTATCGAGGACGACGCCCATCCCGTGCGCGCGAAGCGCGGCGACCAGCTCGGCGAGCGCCACCTCTCCGCCGAGCTCCTCGCTGACGCGGGTCGGGTCACAGAGGTCGTAGCCGTGCGTGCTGCCGCGTCGCGCCTGGAAGATCGGCGCCAGGTAGCAGTCGGAGATGCCCAGCTCGTCGAGGTAGGGGACCAGGTCCCGCGCCTCGCGCAGGGTGAAACCCTCACCGAACTGCAGGCGGTAAGTGGCGCGCGGCACCCTCGCCGGGACCAGCACCTCGCGGATCAGCGCGGCCACCGTGGGCCCGCCGCGGGTGTCGGGCACGTCCGCCACGCGCACCCCGAGGGCGTCGCCGAGCGCGAGGAACCCCTCGGCCCAGGCCTGCGCCCCCACGTCGCCGTCGTCGGCGCGCTCCAGCATCTCGGCGTAGGTGGAGCGGACGATGGCGTGGTAGAGGTTCTGCGCCGCCCAGAAGTTCACGCCGAAGGGGAGCCCGCGCGCGAGCTCGATGAGCCGCTGCAGCCTCTCGAGGAGCGCCGGATCGCCGGGGCGCTCGCGCACCTCACCGAGGGTGTGCTCGATGGTCCGCGCCAGGGTGAAGGCGAGCCCCGGCGCGTCCAGCCGCACCTGCCAGGCGGCCGCGCTGTCGAGGAGGCCCCGGACCCGCGCCGGATCCAGCGCCGGATCCGCGAAGGCCTCGCGCAGGTCGCTGTTCAGGACGAACTCCGCGGCGGCGTGGAGCGCGCGCGGCAGCGGCGCGCCGAGCGCGCCGAGGAGCTGCATCACGGGCGCCCGGCTCTCGTAGAGCTGCCGGTAGATGGCGGCGTCCTCGGAGAGCGTGGTCGCGAGCACGGCGTTCATGAAGCCGCGCCGTCCGTCGCGGAAGAGCGCGTGAACGGTGTGGGGGAGCGCGCCGAAGTGGCCGTCGAGGACCCGTACCAGGCCGGTGACGTCGCCGCGGCCGACGCGCTCGGCGAGCTGCGCGACGAGCTGCGCGTGCTCCGACGCGTCGTCCTGCCGCGGCCGCACGCCAGCGCTGACGTTGTGGCCGCCGAGG
>JAKLHH010001471.1 GCA_022710245.1 Myxococcota bacterium | reverse complement strand
GGGAGCGCGCCGCGGAGGAGCGGGTGGCGGATCGGGACCAGGCGATCGCGGAGCGCGAAGAAGAGGAGGAAGGCGGCGGTGACCACGAGCGCGCAGGCGGCGACCACTCCCAGCGCGCGGAGGGCGGTCTGCAGCGGGGGCCGCCGCAGCCCCCAGGGGAGGACGTGCAGCCAGATGAGCGGCGCCGCGATCAGCGCGAGGACGCCCATCAGCAGCCCGAAGGCGAGCCCCAGCGGGTGCCCGAGCCCCATCCACTCGACGAAGCCCATGGTGCCGGCCACGCCGAGGGTGACGATCAGGCGGCGCGGACCGAGGAGCTCGCGCCAGGTCTCTCGCATGATGTGATGCTCCGCTCGTCGTCCTTGGTCGCGGCCGCTCCGCGCGACGGCCCTCTGCGCTGTGCGGCGTCGCTCCAGGTACCCTCGAGCCTAGCACAGGCCTCGCCGCCCCCGCGCGCTCGCGAGCCGGGGCGCAAGGCCAGGTGCAGGTGGATCAGCGGACGCCAGGCCGCGCGCGCGAGGCGCAGCGGCACCAGCGCCCGCCAGATCCAGTCCCACTTCTTGTAGAGCGCGGTCATGCCGAGGTAGGCGGCGCCGCGCAGCGCCTGCTCGCGCACGCCGCCCACGCGCGGGCGGCGGGCGAGGACGGTGCGCCAGGCGTAGAGGCGCCGGTAGCTGCGGCGATAGCCCTCGAGGAGCTGCTCGGGCGTCATCCGCGCCGGCCGGAAGACCACGTGCGCGGTGTCGTACTGGCTCCAGTCCCGCGTCAGCAGGCGCCCCTCGGCCTCGAGCTGCGCGAAGAGCGGCGTCCCCGGGTAGGGCGTCAGGATGTGGAACGTCGCGCACTCGAGCCGGTTCTCGACGATGAAGTCGAGCGTGCGGTCGAAGACCTCGGGCCCGTCCGCGTCGAAGCCGAAGACGAAGCTGCCGTTCACCTCGATGCCGTGCTGGTGGAGGAGCGCGATCGCCTCGGGGTAGGCCGAGGGCGGCAGCGTGCGCTTGTGCTGCGCGCGCAGGTTCTCGTCGGTGATGGTCTCCAGTCCGATGAAGAGCCCCTGGCAGCCCGAGGCCGCCATCGCCTCGACCAGCGCCGCGTCGCTGGCCACGTCGATGTTGGTCGCCGCGGTCCAGATCAGACGCCGCTCGGCCAGCGCGGCGCAGAGCTCGAGGCCCCACTCGCGGTCGGCGAGGAGGTTGTTGTCGGTGAAGACCACGAAGGGCTCGCCGGTCGCGTCGAGCTCGGCGACCACGTCGGCGACCGGACGCTGCTGGTAGGGCGCGCGCAGGCCGCGGGTGGCGAGGTAGCAGTAGCCGCAGCGGTGCGTGCAGCCGCGCGTGGCGATGACGGCCGCCGTGGTGAGGAAGGCGCCGCGGGGGAGCACGTCGCGCCGCGGCCAGGGGAGCTCGGCGTAGCTCGGGCTGACGAAGCTGCCGCGCACCAGCGCGCCGCCGCGCAGGCTCCCGTTGCGCAGGCCCGCGAGCACCTCGGGCCAGACCGAGGCGCCCTCGCCCACCACCACCGCGTCCGCGTGGAAGCGCGCCTCCTCGGGGCACGCGGTGACGTGGAGCCCGCCGAGGACGACGCGCACGCCGAGCGCGCGGTAGCGGTCCGCGAGGGCGTAGGCCCGCGGCGCGAAGGCGGTGTGGACCGTGATGCCGACCACCTCGGGCAGCGGGTGGAGGGGCGCGTCGCCGCCGAGGTTCTCGTCGTGGAAGCGCACCCGGTAGCCGGGCGGCGTGGCGGCGGCGAGGAGCGGCAGCGCGAGGGACGGCGCCAGCGCGTGGCGGCCGGCGCTGGAGCAGGGGTTGCG
>JAKLHH010001470.1 GCA_022710245.1 Myxococcota bacterium | reverse complement strand
AGGGCGTCCGCATGAGCAGGATCGGGTAGCGCTGCGCGCTGTCCTTGGGCACGTACACGGCGGTGAAGAGCTTGACCCCGTCGCGCATCGGGATCAGGTGCTCGTACTTGGTGTAGTGCTCTCGCAGGTAGGCGACGCCCTGCGCGCTCGCCGGCGCCGGCACGCAGAGCGGCGCGAGCAGGCCGGCGACGAAGGTCAGGGCGCTCACGGCGGATCGCGGGCGGGGGGCCATCCGTGCTTGCATCTCAACCCTCCAGGGCCGAAGCGGCTCCTCGAGCGAGGGCGATACTACCACTCGGCCGCGCCGCAGGAAGACTGTCCGCGCCGCAGGCAGACGGTCCGCGCCGCAGGCAGACTGTCGGCGCCGCACGAAGACTGGCCAAGGGCCCCACGACCTAATACCATTGCTGCGTAGGCAGAGGTGGGAAGGGCAATCCGAGGGGCGAAGCCCCGAGGTGGCGCGCGAGTGGAGCATGACCGACTCCGGTGAACGGCGGCGGGCGCCGAGGGCGCGCTTCTCCGGGATCGCCCTCGTCCGCGCGGGCGACCTCGAGATCAGCTGCGTCGCACGCGACCTGAGCGAGACGGGGATGCTCCTCTTCCCGATCCGCGTCCCTCCGCTCGCCCCGCCCGCGTTCCGCATCACCTTCGCGCTCCCGACGAACTCCCGCTGGCTCGAGGTGGAGGGGCTGCTGGTCCGGCAGAAGCAGGTGATGCAGCGGGCCATGTGGGCGGTGCGCTTCACCCGCGTGAGCAAGGAGAACCAGGCGCTGCTCCGCGAGTACGTGTTCGAGACCCAGCTCGCGGGCGGGACCATCTCCCAGCCGATCGCGGAGCTGACCGACCCCGAGCCGACGCCGATGCCGATGCGACCGCTGCCGAGGAGCGCGCGGCCTCCCTCGGCGGGCTCCTCGTCGAGTGACCTCTCCGGCGCCGCGCAGGCAGCCGCGCCAGCAGCGGAGGCGCCCGCGCGGGAGGTGGACTCGCTCCCCGAGCTCCCCGCGGGGCTCGCCGCGCTCGCGTCCCTCCCCGAGCTGCCGACCCCCGAGCTGCCCGAGACCCCGTGGAGCTCCGCCGAGGAGCCGCCGCCGCTCCCCTCGGACCTCGAGGACGACCTCCTCGCCGAGGGGACGCCCTACCACCTCACCGACGGAGAGCCCTACCACTTCCTCACCTTCGAGGAGGAGGCGAACACCCTCTCCCTGACGGTGCAGGAGCTGGAGCAGCTGGTCTCGGCGAGCATGACGCTGGACGCCACGGGCGAGCTCGAGGTGGTGACTGACGAGGCGCTGATCGTCGACGAGCCGCTGCTACCCGAGGGCGACGCCGACGAGGCGACCGGCGTCGAGGCGACCGGCGACGAGGCGCTGCCCGACGAGTCACCCACCGAGATCACCTTGCCGGGCGAGGACGCCGAGACGGGGCTCGTCGCGCCGCCGGCAGGCCGCCCGCGCCGCTGACGCGACCGCCCGCGCCGCAGGTCAATCCAGCGCAGGAGGGCGAGCAGCCCGTCGAGAGTTGCGGCCGTGGCCCACGGTGCTAGACTGCTGTCTTGACTACCTGTTCAGGCGCGTGCCCAGGCGCGCGCTCTCGACCTGACTCGACCAGGAGGAACCATGACCACCGCCATCGATAGCCGCTTCATCGCAACCGCCTTTCTCCTCGGGCTCATGGCGGTCGCGCCCGCGGCGCGCGCCGACGCCCCCAAGGACCCCAAGTTCGAGTACGCCAAGCCCGAGGAGGTGAAGGCGGTCGAGTGGAAGGCCCAGGCGAAGGCCTCCGGCATCCTCACCACCGGCAACTCCCAGACCG
>JAKLHH010000147.1 GCA_022710245.1 Myxococcota bacterium | reverse complement strand
CGGTAGCCTGCGGCCTGCGCCTGCTTGGTCGGCACGCGCTCGAGGAGCACCTGGCGGCCGAGCCGCCCGCTCACCGCCGCGCCGTCGATCGCGTGCGGCGCGCCGGAGCCCTCCCAGCCCCACTCCCGCAGCAGCTCGGTGAGGACGCGTCCTGGCTCCTTGTGGTGCTCGGCGATCCGACGGCGAGACCAGCGCAGGCTCGCCCCCTCCTCGCGCTCGAGCTCCACCAGCTTGACCGTCTCCGCTCCCACATCGATACCGATGAACCGTGCCATCAAAGAGGCCTTTCCCTTCTGAATACAGCAACTTGCCTTTAGATCTCTGACTAGACTGACGTGTCAGTCTAGAGATCGAGGGGAGGGCTGTCAAGCGCAAGCTCGTCTTCCCCTGGTCGAGGCCAATCACCTATCAAGACCAGCACTTGAAGAAAGCCCCTCGCCCTCCTAGCATGGCCCGGTGGAGCCTGGTACGGACCGCCAGCCGGCCGAGGCGCCGCTCGCCACGGCCCCCTCACCCCTCTCCCGCGTGGGTGCTGCCTGGCGTGGGTGGCCGGGCACCCTGCTGAGGGTGGCCATCGCGGTGGTGCCGCTTGCGTGGATCCTGTGGCGCACGGACCTCCGCCGCGTCCTCGCCAACGCCCACGCCGTCAGCTGGGCGGCGATGGCCGCCACCATCGTCATCTCTCTCCTCGGGATCGCGGCCGGCTCGTTGCGGCTGCGCCTGCTCCTCCTGGGCTACGGCGCTGCGACGCCGCCCAGCGTGAGCCGCCTCTTCCGCGACTACCTGGTCGGCATGTACTACGCCGTCCTGCCGACGGGGGTCGCCGGCGACGCGATCCGCGGCTACCGCCTGAGCGACACGGTCGACGCCGCCACCTCCTACACGGCGGTCCTGGTCGAGCGGCTGATGGGGCTGGTCGCGCTGCTGCTCATCGCCACCGCCGCGCTGCTCTCAGCGCCGCTCCGGCACGGCGCGGTCGCGGCCAGCATCAAGGCGGCGCTCAGCGTCGGCGCGGCCGGCGCCGTCACGCTGCTCGGTCTGGTGGTGCTGCTCCCGCTGGCGGTCCCTCCGGAGCGCAGGCGACGGCTGCCGCTCCTCGGTGCGCTCCTCGGTCGGATCCCGCCGCCGCGGACCGCCGGCCCGCTCCTCCTCGGGCTGGTGCTCTCGCTCTTCACGCAGGGTGCCCCGATCCTCTGCGTCCACCTGATCCTGCGCGAGCTCGCGCCGGGCGCCACGCTGCTCCTCTGCGCGCAGATGGTGCCCTTCGTGCTGCTGCTGACGTTCATCCCGCTGACCCCGGCAGGGATCGGTCAGCGCGAGCTCCTCTACGTCTACTTCCTCGGTCTCGGCGGCGTTCGCGCGGAGGCGGCCATCACCCTCTCGCTGGTCGTCTTCGCGCTCGGCCTCTCCATCGCCGCGCTGGGCGGCGGCTACCAGCTCCTCGAGCGCTGGACCCGGCGGCGGGCGGGCGGCAGCAGTCGTCCGTAGCTGCCGCGGCCAAGCCTTGCTATCCTCGGGCCTCGATGGCTCCCTCGCGTGTGAAGACCAGCCTGCGGGCGCTCGCGCCCCTCGCCTGGGTTGGCGGCTTCGTCCTCTCGCTGGCGGTGCTCCTCTCGATCGGGGAGACCGACCTGAACCACTTCCGCCACGACCTCGGGTCACGCGGGCTCCCCACCCCCGGGTACTCCTATTTCCTGCTGCTCTGGATCCTCTTCGGCTCGTCGGCGGCGCTGTGCCTGGCGATGGCGCTCTCGCGGATCGCGCCGGCGCACACCGACCGCTGGAAGCGCGCGGTCGACCGGCTCCCCGAGGCGCCGCTGGTCGTCGCGCTCTCGCTCCTCGCCGCGGCGCTCCCGCTGCTGATCCGCGCCTACGTCTTGCAAGGCTCGCCCGTCACCGACGACGAGGCCTCCTACCGCTTCGGCGCGCAGCTGCTCGCCAGCGGCCGGCTGTCCGTCCCCTCGCCGCCGATGAAGCTCTTCTTCGACCGCGAGTTCATCGTCAACGGCGGCACCATGTACAGCCAGTACTTCCTCGGCTGGCCCGCGCTGATGGTGCCCGGCGTCTGGCTCGGCGCCCCGGGCGCGATGAACGCGATCTACGCCGCCCTCTCGATCCCGCCCCTCTACCTCGCGCTCCGGCGGATGACCAACCGGCGCTGGGCGCTGGTCGGCGCGCTGCTCTACCTGACGTCGCCGCTCCTGATGATGAGCGCGGCGACGATGATGTCCCACACCTCCTGCCTGATGCTCTTCCTCTGGGCGTTCTACCTCCTCCTCCGCGCGAAGGAGGGCGGCTGGCGGAACGACCTCGGCTTCGCAGCGGCCGCGTCGGCGATGTTCTTCGTGCGGCCCTCGGTCGGGCTCGGCTACGCGCTCCCGCTCGGGCTCTGGTGGCTTCTCGGGCTGCGCGGTCGCCCCCGCCGGCGCCAGCTCGCGGCCGCGCTCGGGATCGCGCTGCCCGTGGCGCTCTTCGGCGGGCTCTTCCTCTGGGTCAACAAGGCGCAGAGCGGCTCGCCCTTCGTCACCGGCTACCAGGCAGCGGCGACCTACGCACACCAGAACGAGTACCGCTTCTACAACTTCGCGCCGCCGAGCCCGCAGTTCGGGACCCCGGCGCCGGAGCAGCCGGTGATCGCGCACGAGCCGCTCGAGACCACGCACCTGCTCAGCATGCTCGGCATCACGCTCCTCAGGTTGAACTCGGACGTCTTCGGCTGGCCGCTGCTGGTCATCTTCCTGCTCTTCGCGGGCTGGTCGCCCGCCGCGCGGCCCTGCTGGCTGTGCCTCCTCAGCTACCTGCTCCTGCACGTGGTGCTGATCGAGCCAGGCGTCGACTCCTTCGGCCCGGTGCACTACGTCGAGCTCTCCGGCCCCATCATCCTGCTCACCGTGCTCGGCGCGCGCCGCCTCCGCGAGGCGCTCGGGCGCGTCGGGGCTGCGCTCGCGCCACGGCGGGCGCTCGCCGAGGACGAGCCCGGCGAGGCCGCCGCGTCGGGTCCGGCCCCCTCTCGCCTCGGCGCGCTGCCGATGGCCCTCCTCGTCTCGCTCGTCCTGGTCGCGCTCCTTGGCTACCTGCCGTTCCGCCTCCTCGCGCTGGAGCGGATCGGCCAGGCGCTGCAGGGGCCGCACCGCCTGGTCGCCAAGGCGGGCGTGAAGCGCGCGATCGTCTTCGCGCCGCGGCCCTTCGTCCCGCCGTGCGCCAGCGCGCCGGTGCACCACTGGGTCTTCTGGTGGCCGCAGAACGACCCGGACCTGAAGAACGACGTCCTCTGGGCGAACCACATCAGCGTCGCGGACGATCGACGGCTGATGAAGCACTTCCCGGACCGCACGGGCTACGTGATGGTGTGGAACAAGAAGTCGTGCGCCGTCGCCATCGCCGCCCTCGACCGCGTCAAGGAGGACGAGGTGCCTCGCGGCACCATCGGCGGGTCGAATCGCGGGCCCGACTGAGGCGGGGGCACGGCAGGCTCACCAGCTTGCCGGCTGTTGGGGTACCGTCGGGGTCGCTAATCAGCTGAACGCGCCACGCCTCAGCGACGCAGGCCGCGGCGCGCCTCCTCGACGAGGAACGAGGCGTAGTTCCAGAAGCCGCGCAGCTTGCGGTAGAGGTCGGCGCGGCTGCGGGTCGCGGCCAGGAAGCGGAGCGCGTAGCCGGGACGCAGATAGAAGTGGCGGAGGGCGCGGTTGACCGCGGCGTTGATCTCTGCGCGGGAGAGCCCTGGCTCCTCGACCACGCTCGCCTGCTCGCCGGCGTCCAGCCAGTCCGCGAAGCTCCTCGCCGTGAGCACGCCGCGCGCGGCGCAGTCGTCGTAGTAGTCGGTTCCGGGGAAGGGCACCGCGGCCGAGAACTGCACCGTGGTGAGGCCGAGCGAGAGCGCGTGGTCGATGGTCCGCTGCATCGAGGCAGGCGTCTCGCCGGGGAGCCCGAGGACGAAGCAGCCGTGCACGTCGAGCCCGACCCGGCGAGCGGCGTGGGTCAGCTCGCGCCCGGCCTCGGGGCTGGTGCCCTTCTTGACCCGCTCGAGGACCTCGGGGTCGGCGCTCTCGAAGCCCACCACCAGCATGCGGCAGCCGGCCTCCTTGAGGTGTGCGAGGAGGTCGCGGTCCGCGTCGGCGCGCGCGTTGATGGAGAAGCGGATGCGAAGCCCGCGCCGCAAGATCTCATCGCAGATCGCGTGTGCGTAGTCGCGCTTGACGGTGAAGGTGTCGTCCTCGAAGAAGACCCCCCCCCCGCCCTGGACCCTGGGGCAGATCGCGAGGTCGTGCTCGATCTCGTCAACCACCGCCTCGGGCCGTCGGCTGCGGTGGCGGCGGCCGTGCATGACCTGCGGCCAGAGGCAGAAGCTGCAGCGGAACGGGCAGCCGCGGCCGGAGACCACGTCGAGGTAGGGGTAGAGCTTGGTGCCGTCGAAGTAGTCGAGGAGGTCGAGGTGGTGCCAGGCCGGGAAGGGTAGCGTGTCGAGGTCCGCGATCAGCGGGCGCGGCGCGGTGCGGCGCGGCTGGCCGCCCCCGCCCCGGATGCAGAGGCCGGGCACCTCGGCGAGGTCACGGGCGAGGATCGCCTCGGCGATGGTCTCGTCGTACTCGCCGATCGCGACGGCGTCGGCGGCGCCGGCCGAGCGGCCGAGGGTGTCCTCGGGGAGCGCGCTCGCGTGCGGCCCGCAGAGGATGACGCGCGCGCCGGCCTCCTTGCAGAGCCGGGCGCTCTCCAGGTCGACGTGGAGCGACGGGGTGGTGGTGTCGAGGACCACCCAGTCAGGCCGCAGCTCGCGGCAGAGCGAGCCGAGGCGCGCCTGGTCCCAGCGGCGGGCCGGGAAGTCGTAGAGGCGCGTGTCGATCCCTGCCCGTTCGCAGACCGCGGCCGCGTAGGCGAGCCAGTCGGGGGCGCGCAGCACGCGACCGCGGGTGCGGGCGGCCCAGCGCTGGGTGCGGCAGAAGTCTTCGACGAACGGCCCGTTGACCAGCAGGGCGCTCGGGCTCATCGGAGCTCCGCGTCGCGCATCTGCCGGTGGGCGTCGATCAGCTTGACGATCAGCGCCGTCGAGAGGAGCTGGATCCCGTCGATGACGAGCACCGACGCGGCCGCGAACCACTTCCAGTGCATCACCGGCGTCAGGTGGGCCCAGTGCTCGTACGCGAAGATGGCGTAGACCGCGAGCCCGCCCACGAGGAGCACTGCGCCTCCAGTGCGGATCCGGTAGGGGAGCCGAGCGTAGGTGGCCAGCCGGGCGAGGGAGCCGACCTGCCCGTGAGGTCGGAAGAGGGTCTCGATCAACAAGCTGGCGGAGAGCCCCATGGAGAAGACCGTCACCGCTCCGGCGAGGCAGGCGAGCGCGGCCATGGTCCGGTAGATGTAATACCCGTCGGGCAGCGGCCTCTGCCAGGCCCAGTCCCAGACGGGCAGCGCGATCAGCGCGCCCGCGCTGAGCACGAGGAGCGCGGCGAGGGTGGAGAAGATCTTCAGCGGGTTGTAGAGCAGGACGATGGTCAGCACCACGCGGAGGAACGCGATCCCGTCCTTGATGACGTTGAGCTTCGAGCGCCCGGCGCGCTCGGCGTAGGAGATCGGCACCTCCTCGATGCTGAGCTGCTCGTGGATCGCCTTGGTGGACATCGCGGTGGTGAACGAGAGGCCGTTGGGGAGCGGGAAGAGGCTCTCCAGGATGCGGCGTCGGAAGACTCGCATGCCGCTCGCGGCGTCGTTCACCTTGCGGCCGGTCAGCGCGGTGATCAGGGTGGCGTAGAAGCGGTTGCCGAGGCGGCGGATGCGCGGCATGTGCGATTCGGGCGTCATCCGCATGCCGACGACGATGTCCGCGTCCTTCTGGCGGAGCGTCTGCAGGAGCTCGCGGAAGGCGTTCGGGTCGCAGGTCCCGTCCGCGTCGAGGAAGCCGATGGCCTCGCCGCGGGCGGCGCGGAAGCCGGTCTTCAGCGCCGCGCCGTAGCCCCGGTTGTGCTCGTGCTCGACCAGGCGCACATCAGGGCCCTGCGCGAGGACCACGTCGCGCGTCTTGTCACGGGAGCCATCGTTGACCACGATCAGCTCCAGCTCGGAGACCTCGGGGCCAAGCGCCCCGCTGTGCTTCAGCGCGCGGCAGCGCTCGAGGGTCGGGCCGATCGCGTCCTCCTCGTTGTAGGCAGGGATCACGATGGAGAAGACCGCGGGAGTAGGCTCAGGCATCGTCGACGGATCCTCGTGACACTTCAGCGATCGTTGGTTGGTCGGAGCCTAGCAGAGGGCAGCGAATGCAGGCAATCGTTTGCTGCGGCCGGCTCGGCTCAGGCGGGCGGCGCGATCGCCGAGCGCCCGGCGAGCCCCTCGACGAAGCCGAGGTGCCAGTGCCAGAGCGCGAGGGCCAGCATCCTGCTCACGACGGTGGTCTGGCCGGCGACGCGCTCGCCGAGCCGCGCTCGCAGCCAGAGCGGGGCGCTGAGCACCGCGGCGGCCGGCGCGGCGCCGAGGGTGACCGCGGTGAGCGCGGGCATCGCGTGCATCAGCCGCGACGGCCCGTGGAGCTTGATCAGCGCGGCGTGCCCGCGCCCGTAGCCGCGCATCATGCGCCGGAAGGCGGCCGGGTCGGCGGCGCGGTGGTGCAGCACCACGGCGGCGGGGACGTAGAGGAGGCGGTGCCCGCGCTGGCGCAGGCGGAGATCGAGGTCGACGTCCTCGCAGGGCCAGAGCCCCTCGCGAAAGCCGCCGACCTCGAGCAGCGCGGCGCGCCGGAGCAGCGCGCTGCAGGAGGGGTTGTGCGTGGTCTCGGTGGGCTGGAGATCGATGCGCGCGTAGTCCGACACGAAGCCGGTGCCCTCGAGGAAGAGCTGCACGAGGCGCGCGTAGGCCCCGTCCGAGGGGGGCGCCGCCTGCCGCCCGCCGGCGCCGGCGAACCCGGCACCGGCCCCGTCGAGGGCGGCGAGGAGCGTCGCCAGGCAGCCCGGCTGCAGCTCGCAGTCGGCGTCGGTGAAGAAGCAGAGCTCGGCCTCGGTCTGCTGCACCGCGAGGTTGCGCCCCCGCGAGGGCCCTACCCCGCCGGTGCGCAGCACCGTCGCGCCGGCGGCCCGGGCGATGGCCCCGGTCTCGTCGCGCGAGCCGTCGTCGATGACGATCGTCTCCAGCCCCCCCGGAACCTCGCCCTGGGCGCGGATCGACTCCAGGCAGGCCCCGATGTGCCGGGCCTCGTCCCGGGCGGGGATGATGATCGCGGTGCGCGCGGCGCGGTGGGGCATGCGGATCTCCGTCCCTAGTCAGCCAGGAGTGCTGACCGCTGGTGTCGCAGGTGAGCGCGATACGCATGAATGCTGTCGGGCAAGGTGGCGAAGATCCCCGCCGCCGCTAGCTGGGCGTCGCTGCGGACACGATGCGCCTGCGCATCGCCCCGACGGTGCCGCAGCTCCCCGACCTCCCTCAGCGTGTCGAGGTCCGCGCGCCAGAGCGCAGACAGCCTGGCGCGATCGCCCCCCGCAGCGTACTTCAAGCTGCGCGCGAGGTCGAAGGCCAGGCTGTACAGTATCCCCTCGGCGAGGCGCGCAGGACCTGCAAACCGGAGCAGATTGCGAAGGCGGTTCCGCTGGGAGAGATAGAGCCGCCGCGGGCTCTCCGGAGGCCCCATCCGTGCGCCCCCCTCGTGATAGACGACGGAGGCGGGGACGTGCAGGACCCGCCGCCCTGCGAGCCAGGCGCTCCATCCGAGCCCCACGTCCTCGTGGTAGATGACGTAGGCCGGATCGAAGCCGCCGAGCTCGAGATAGACGTCGCGACGTACGAGCAGAGAGCCACCGCAGGCGAAGCCCGTCTCGAACGGCACTCGGCTCTCGGGAGTCGCCGGCTCGAACTTGCCGAGGTCCACGCCGCCACCGTTGGGCGCCACCTTCCCTCCCGCGTGGTCGATCGTGCGGCCGTCCGCGGACAGCAGACGGCTCCCACAGATGGCCACATCTGACGGCTCGATCGCTGACACGAGCGGAGCCAGCCAGCCTGGCGCCACTCGCACATCGTTGTTGAGCAGCGCTACGAGTGGCCGGCCACCGAGGAGCGCCTCGTCCCGCAGCACCCTGTCATACGCCCCGGCGAACCCAAGGTTCTCCCCGAGCGCCACGACCCTCACCTCCGGGAAGCGCTCCTGGACGAGCTCCACCGAGCCGTCGCGAGATCCGTTATCGACCAGCCAGGGCTCGAGCCGAGGATCACGCGCTGCCTCCTCGCGCAGCGAGCGGAAACAGGCCTCGAGGTGACGGCGTCCGTCGAGGTTCAGGACGAGAGTGGCTACCGGCACCCTGCTCATGTCGCGTGTGTCCGAGCTGCGCCCCCCATCGATGTGCGCCTCAAGTCCTTCGCCTTCCAGCTGGGACGTGGGTGGCCGGTCACTTCCAGTTCTTCCAGCGAGCCTGGCCGGTGCTCCAGAGGGCTTCCAGCTCCACCTTGTCGCGCGCAGCGTCCATGCACCTCCAGAACCCGAAGTGGCGATACGCCCGCAGCTGACCCTCCCGGGACAGCCGCTCCAGCGGGACCCCTTCCCACATGTGCTGCTCGGCGTCGGGGGGGAGATAGGAGAAGACCTCGGGCCTGAGCACGAAGAAGCCGCCATTGATCCAGCCGTCGCTGCCCGCGGGCTTCTCCTTGAAGGACTTCACCACGTCTTGGCTGTCGATGCCGAGCAGCCCGAACCGGCCCGCGGGCTGGACGGCGGTCACGGTCGCGATCTTGCCGTGGCCCCGATGGTACGCGAGGAGCTTGTTCAGATCGACGTCGGCCAGACCGTCGCCGTAGGTGAGCATGAACTCCTCGTCGCCGATGTAGCTCTGGACCATCTTCAGGCGGCCCGCGGTCTGGGTGTACAGCCCAGTGTCGACCATCGTGACCCGGAAGCTGTCCGTGTTCGCCCGGTGTACCTCGACGTGGCTCTTGCCCAGATCGACCGTGATGTCAGAGTTGTAGGCGCGGTAGTTCAGGAAGTACTGCTTGATGGCGGAGCCTTTGTAGCCGAGGCAGAGGATGAAGTCCCGGAAGCCGTGCGCCTCGTAGATCTTCATCAGGTGCCAAAGAAGCGGCCTCTCTCCAATCTCGATCATCGGCTTGGGCTTGTCGAAGGACTCTTCGGAGATCCTTGTCCCGAATCCGCCCGCGAAGATGACGACTTTCATGGTTCCGTCCTAACCGCGCACGGCGGCTCGACGTCCCTCGTGGCCAGGACGCCCTCGTACTGCTCGATCTGCGTCTGCGTGAGCGCGCGCATGTCAGTCTTGCCCTCGTGGTGGACGCGATACCAGCGGATAGTCCACTGGAGCGCGGTCTGCAGGCTCAGCAGCGGCTGCCATCCGAGCCGCTCCCGAGCGCCGGTGCAATCGAGCGTGAGGAGCGAGGCCTCGTGCGGATGCGCCGCGGCATCAATCGTCCACTGTGGGCTCCCCCCCCAAAGCACCGACGCCTGGCCCACCACCTCCATCACCGTCGCCGCGTCTTCGCGGAATGGGCCGAAGTTCCACGCCCCCGAGCATTCTCTCCCGTGCCAGAGCCGCTCCGCCAGCATCAGATAGCCGCGCAGCGGCTCCAGCACGAACTGCCAGGGGCGGACCGCCGCGGGGTAGCGCAGCCGCAGGGGCCGGCCAGCGCCGAAAGCGCGCACCAGGTCGGGGATGAGTCGGTCGTCGGCCCAGTCCCCACCCCCGATCACGTTGCCCGCGCGCACCGTCGCGACCGCCGGGCCGGCCGCGGCGGCGAAGAAGGAGCGCCGGTACGCGGCCGTCACCAGCTCCGCGCAGCTCTTGCTGGTGGCGTAGGGATCCAGACCACCGAGCGGATCGTCTTCCCGATACCCGCGCCGCAGCTCCCGGTCGTCGTAGCACTTGTCGCTGGTGACCACGACCGCGGCCCGAACCGTCGGGACTCGTCGCGCCGCCTCCAGGAACCGGACCGTGCCCATCACGTTGACCTCGTAGGTCCCAGGCGGATCGGCGTAGGAGGCGCGCACCAGCGGTTGGGCTGCGAGGTGGAAGACGATCTCGGGCCGGCCCGCCGCCATCGCAGCGCTCAGGCCTGCACCGTCGCGGACGTCGCCGAAGACCGACGTCATCCGGTCGCCGACGCGAGCCTCCTCGAACAGGCAGGGGCGTCGCTCGGGGGCCAGCGCGTACCCAGACACCCGGGCTCCCATGGACTGCAGCCAGAGAGACAGCCATCCGCCCTTGAACCCGGTGTGGCCGGTCAGGAAGACTGACCTGTCCCGCCAGAAGGACGCGTCGACTCCGAACCTCAACATTGGGGTCATGTAATCACGCGCGACGGGCAGCAGCAATACCCATGCGGGTCACCAGCATCTCCGCCCAGCGTCGCAAGCGCTCGTCCGCCGGGAAGCTCCGGCTGAAGTGAAGGACCGAACCCTTGGTCCGCTCCAGCAGACCAGGCAAGCTGAAGCGATCGACCTGGCTCAGGTCCTCCTCCAAGAAGACCTCCGGACACCTCTGGCAGGCCAGGAACCACTCGGCCGGGGTCACGCCGAAGATCGCGGGGAAGGCGATCGTCTGCTTCCTGGTCGACATCACTGACTGGTAGTGCTCTTCGAAGCGCGCTGCCATCCGCTCGACAGAGAAGCGACCGCGGACCGAGGCCGCTGCCCGAACACCGAGCCGGACACGCTCCGCGGGGTTGGCCCGGAGCCAGGAGATCGCACGCGCGAACTCCTCGCGGTCGCGGACCACCAGCCCCGTCTGCTGATCACTCACCAGGCAGCGCTCCGCCGGGCTGTCGAGCACCACGGGTACGACCCCCATCGCCATCGCCTCCAGCAGGGC
>JAKLHH010001469.1 GCA_022710245.1 Myxococcota bacterium | reverse complement strand
AGGCGGTGGCGGCCGAGCTGAGGCAGGCCGGCGCCGTGGACGCGGCGGGGCTCTTCGTCCGCAGCGGCGACGACCTCGCCGCCGAGGTGCAGGCGAAGCCGGCGAGCTACCCGACCCTCGGCGCGTTGCCCGGCCCGGACCGGCTCGCGGTGATGGGCCAGCTCAAGGTGATGGAGGCGGAGCACGAGATGTACGCCGACTGGGCGAGCCGCGCGCTCGACTTCTTCGAGGCGCACCCGTGAGGGCGCGCCCCTCGGGATCCTGCGCGGCTCACGAGCGCGAGCGCCGCGCAGGTCAGAGCAGCGCCTCGAGGGCGGTGATCGCCTCGCCGTTGCCGGTGAAGCGGACGGCGTGCAGGCCGGCGGCGCGGGCGCCCTCGACGAACTCCTCGAGGTCGTCGAGGAAGACCGCCTCCTCGGGGCGAACCTCGAGGCGGTCGCAGGTGCGCTGGTAGATGCGCGGGTCGGGCTTGGCGACGCCCTCCTCGTGCGAGTAGACGATGAGGTCCACCAGCTCGCCGAGGCCGTGGCGCTCGTGCTCGCGCGCGCGCGCCCCGACGAAGCTGTTGCTGAGGAGCGCCGTGCGGTGACGCGGTCGCCGCGCTCGCAGCCAGGCGGCGAGCTCCGCGTTGAAGGTGCCGAGGTAGAGGTCCCAGAACTCGCGGAGGAAGCCCGGCAGCTGCTCGGGAGCGACCCCGCCGGCGATCAGCCGCGCGTGCCAGTCGGCCTCGGAGTAGTGGCCGAGGAGGCCGCCCTCGCGCAGGTGCTCGAGGTGGCCGCCGAGCGCGCCGCGAGAGAGCCCCAGGCGGGCCTCCCAGGCAGCGATCAGCGCGCGGAAGGCGGCGGTGGGCTCCCCTCCGTCACGGGAGAGCTCGAGGACGCCGCCGATGTCGAGGATGATGGCGCGGATGGGCATGCGAGGCTCCGGCGTGCGTGCGACACGCGAGGGCGCATGCTAGCCCGACCGCGGCCGCTCCGTCACCTGCCGAGCGCGGCCGGCGCTGCCGGGCTAACTTAGCCGGCGCGAACGGGTGCGCACCGGAGGCGTCTCCGGGCAGACGTCCAGCTTGACCCGCGTTGAACGATCGTCGTCTGATGAGCAACCTACCGCAGGGGAGGCCAAGATGCGTCCGAGGCGTCCGAGGTGTCCGAGGTGTCCGAGGTGTCTGTTGCTGGGGCTGGGGCTGGGTCTGCTCACGCTCTCCGCCTGCGCCACCACGGCGCAGCGCTCGACGCCCCCGGAGGACCTCGCGCTCTCCAGCGTCTGGCTCGTCTCGCGACAGGACCGGCCGGCCGAGCGCTCGCTGACCCGGCCGTTCACGGGTGGGCTGGTGCTGGTGAAGGCGACCGTCGTCAGCCGCGCGCCGGCGCCGCGTCCGGCCGCGCTCGTCTGCGTCCGCGACGCCCGCACGCTGGAGCGGCAGGTGACGCTCCGACCGGCGACCGAGCAGCGCGTGGAGCTGGTGGCGCTGATGACCGAGGTGCTCGGCTTCGACGTGCGCTGCCGCGTGGAGGCGCGAGGGGAGAAGGCTGCGCAGGGAGGCTGGGTCACCATCCGCATCCCCGGCGAGGACGGCCCGTCGCTGCCGTTGCTCTAAATCAGCGATCACGATTGTCGAACGCTTCTACGTCCGGCGGGGCGTGGGGACCCCCGCTCGCGGGCCCCTCCCCACCCCTCGCTCATTCGCGGGCAAGCGTCGTGCGGACCACCACCAGCGAGCCCGCTCCTTCGGCTCGGGGCGGGGCATTGGCCCCTGTTATCCGGGTCAAGAAGAAAGAGTTCATGAGCTTTCCCGCTTGATCTAGGGGCCTCGGGGGC
>JAKLHH010001468.1 GCA_022710245.1 Myxococcota bacterium | reverse complement strand
TCGGGGGAGAAGGAGATCCAGACGTGCGCCCCGGTGTCGGTCACCGGCCGGTGCAGCAGCGCGTACTCTCCGTTGATGCGCCGGGGCAGCAGCGCCGCGTCCTTGTCGTCGGGCTGCATGATCAGCCCGCAGCGCTCGAAGCTGCGGAAGTCCTCGGTGAGCGCCAGCGCGACGCCGGGCCCGCCCTTGGAGAAGGCCGTGTACGCGATCGCGTACTTGCCGAGGTCCTCGACGAAGGTGATGCGAGGGTCCTCGATGCCCCAGAGCTCCTCGGGGTAGTGCTCCGGGTCGGCCTTGAGGGTCGGCTCCTCGTCGATGACCCAGCCGTCCACGCCGCTCGCCGAGCGCGCGGCGCAGAGGTGCGAGAGGCCGCGGCGGTCCTCGACGCGGCAGAGGAGCAGCGTGGTGCCGTCGCGCAGGCGGATGGCGCCGGGGTTGAAGACCGTGTGCACCGGGTAGGGCCACATCTCGGCGGTGAGGATGGGGTTGCGCGGGTGCCGGTGGAAGAGCGTCTCGTAGCGATGCTTGGGCGTCATGGACCAACCACCGCCAGCGTCGCGGGCCTGAGCGCCTCGTTTCGATCCGCGAGCCGCAGCTCGAGGAGGGCGATCAGGAAGGAGAGCGTTGCCTCCGCGCCCTGGTTCTCGTTCACGCGGTCGGCGTGGAGGCCGTCCCGGCAGCCGCCCGTCTCCGCCTCGTAGAGCGGCTGCTGCAGCTGGTTCTGCCCGAGGAACCAGCTGAAGGCGCGCCGCGCCTCCACCGCCCAGGGCCCCTGGCGCACCAGCTGCCGCGCCGAGAGGCAGCCCGAGACCATCGCGCAGGCCTCCACCGGCTGCTGGTCGAAGAGGGCCCTCGGCTCACCGCGCCGGAAGAACCCGTTCGATCCGATCGGCGCGAAGTAGCCCTGCTCGGTCCGCTGCAGGGAGGCCAGCCACTCGAGCGAGCGCAGGCCAGCCGCCATCATCTCCTCGTGCTCGAGCGCCGCGCCCGAGACGATCAGCGCCTGCGAGAGGCGCGCGTTCGAGTAGGTGACGCTGTCCTCGAACCAGGGCCAGCCGGTCGCGCTGCTGCGACGGTAGAGGTCGAGGAGCCGCTCGGCCAGCGACCGCCGCACCGCCTGCACGCTGCTGTCGCCGAGGAAGGCGCGCAGGTACTCGGCGATGCCGAGCAGCGTGAAGGCCCAGGCGCGCGGGCTGGTGAAGCCAGCGACCGCCGGCAGCGCGAGCTGGAAGAGGTACCCGCCGAGGTTCTGCGTGCCCGGCTGGCTCGAGCGCCCGACCACGGCGCCGAGCGCCCAGAGCGCGCGCCCCTGGCTGTCCTCCGAGCCGTGCTCCTCGCTCCAGCGCCTCTGGTACGTCATGAAGTTGCGGAAGCGCCCGCTGCCCGGGTGGAAGGCGTGGCTGACGAAGGCCAGGTAGCGCGAGGCCAGCGCGCGGACGGTCCGGCTGTCCTGCGTGCCATCGTCCTCGAGGAGCGCCGTCAGCAGCAGCGCGCGGGCGTTGTCGTCCAGGCAGTAGCCGTCCTCGTAGCGAGGGACGCTGAAGGCCGCGTGCTGCAGCAGGCCCGTCTCGTCGGTCATCAGGCCGAGGTGATCGAGGTTGATCTCGGGCAGCTCGACCGGTCGCCCGGCGAGGGTCCGCGCCCGGAAGGAGCTCCGCAGCCGCTCCCGGTGCTCGGCGTTCGCGCGCTCGAGGCTCTGCAGGTAGCTCCGCGCCACGACCGGCCAGTGCATGCCCCGCCCGTAGGCCGCCGCGCGCTCGCACATGCCCCGCCGCTTGCTCTCGTCGTCGAGGAGGCCGTTCACCTCCCGCGCGATCGC
>JAKLHH010001467.1 GCA_022710245.1 Myxococcota bacterium | reverse complement strand
TCCTCTCGGTGGTGGGGCAGAGCCTGGCCGCCCCGCCGCCCGAGGTGCAGCAGCTCGGCCGCACCTCCTTCGCGATCGCCTCCACCCACTACCTCAACTTCAGCGCCAGGGCCGGCTACCACTTCTCCACGGTCGACACCTACTGCGACCGTGGTCAGAACAAGAACTACGTGCACCTCCGCTTCGAAGGCGGGGCCGCCGACGGGGCCCGGCGCGGCCGCCGGCTGCGCTTCCTGGCCATCGTCCTCGGGCAGCTCGGCTTCAAGGTGGTGACGCGAGGTGACCTGCTCACCGCGACGCTGGACAAGCGCGACGAGGCGCTCACGCTGGGGCGCCTCGCCGACCTCGGCCGCCTCACCCTCTGCGCGCGGCAGCTCGACATGTTGATGAGCTCGGACGCCGTCGCTGACCGGTTCGCGGAGGCGTTCCTGGCCGGCGAGTGGGACAGGTTCTAGCGGCGGCAGAGGCGCGGGCGCGGGGGCGCCCGTCTGGTATAGTCCGCGACATGGTTCGGCTCTCGCCCCTGATCCTCGTGCTCCTCGGCGTCGCGTGCCCGCAGCCCTTGCCGCCTGCCGGGCCGGGAGCCACGATCGCCGCGCCGGGATCGCGACCTGCGCTGGACGACGGCGATCGGGCGCGCCTCGAGCGCGGCCTGGCCCGGGCGCGCGCGGGGGCGTTCGACGACGTACGTCAGCTCCTCGCTCCGCTGCTGCCTCGCACCGGCGGCGCCGAGCGCCCAGCCCTCCTCGCGGCGCTCGGGCTCGCGGCCGCGCGGCTCCACGACGCCGGCCTGGCCATCCCGGTCCTCGCCGAGCTGGCGAGGGGGACGCGTCCGTCGGAGCGCGCCTTCGCGCGGGCCCTCCTCGAGGAGCTGCGCGCGGCGGCCGAAGCCGCGGGACGCAAGGAAGAGGCGAGCCGCGCCAGCCGCGCGCTGGCCGGGGAGGCGCCGCTGCAGCAGGCTCCGCCGCTGCGGGTCGGCCTGCTCGTGCCTCGCTCCGGAGCGTACCGGGCCGCGGGGGAGGAGCTCCTCGCCGGCGCCACGAGCGGGCTCCTCGCCGCGCCCGCCGGCGCGGGCGTCGAGGTCATCATCGCGGACGAGGGCGCCGATCCCGCGGCCGCCGCGCGCCGGCTCCTCGCGCAGGAGCGGATCGTCGCGCTGGTCGGCACGCTCGCCCCGGCGAGCAGCGCCGCCGTCTCGCGCGTCGCCGCCGCGGCAGGTGCGCCACTGCTCTCGCTCGCCTGCGGCGCGCCCCAGGCGGACGGCCCGGCCGCGCTCTGCATGCTCCCCACGCAGCGAGCACGCGCCGAGGCGCTCGCCGCCAGCGCGCTCCGCCGCGGCCACCGACGCATCGGCGTCCTGGCACCCGCGACGGCCTACGGTCGCACGATGACGGCGTACTTCAGCGAGGCGCTGCAGCGCGCGGGCAAGACGATCGCGGTCAGCCGCACGTACGCCGCGGGCGCGACCGCGTTCGCCGCCCAGGCGAGCCAGCTCGCGGGTGAGCGCCTCGACGCGCTCTTCGTGCCCGACACCGCCCGGACGCTCGGACTGATCGCCCCGGCGCTCGCGGCCGTCCACGGACACCGCGTCGCGCTCCTCGCCACGGCCGACGGCCTCGCCACGCTCTCGGCCGGCCTGGGTCGCTACCTGCAGGGAGCGGTCCTCGCGCCTGGCTACCATGCCGAGAGCCCGGCCCCGTCGCAGCGTCGCGAGCTCGAGCGCTCGCTCGGCCACCCGCCGACGCTGCTCGAGGCCTTCGCCCATGACGCCGTGCAGGCGATCCGAGCGCGGATCGGCGAGGGTGCGCGCACCCGCGCCGCCCTCCT
>JAKLHH010001466.1 GCA_022710245.1 Myxococcota bacterium | reverse complement strand
GCGCGAGGAGGAGCTCGAGCGCCCCTTCATCGCCGTCGTCAACTCCCACGCGGAGATCGTGCCGGGGCACACCCACCTCGGGCGCTTCGCCGGCGTGGTCAAGGAGGCGCTGCGCGAGGCCGGCCTGGTGCCCTTCGAGTTCCACACCATCGCCGTCGACGACGGCCTCGCCATGGGCCACCCCGGCATGCGCTTCTCGTTGCCCAGCCGGGAGCTGATCGCAGACTGCGTGGAGACGATGGTCTCGGCCCACTGCTTCGACGGCATGATCTGCCTGCCCAACTGCGACAAGATCGGGCCCGGCATGCTGCTCGCGGCGGCGCGCCTCGACCTCCCCACGATCTTCGTCAGCGGCGGGGCGATGCCCGCCGGGCGCTCGCCCGAGGGCGAGGCCCTCGACCTCTCCAGCGTCTTCGAGGCGGTGGGCGCGGTCCACGCCGGACGCGGCGACGAGGCGCGGCTGGCGATGCTGGAGCGCGCGGCCTGCCCCTCCTGTGGCTCCTGCAGCGGGCTCTTCACCGCGAACAGCATGAACTGCCTGATGGAGGCGCTCGGCCTCGCGCTGCCACACAACGGCACCCTGCTCGCGGGGACGGCGGAGCGCGAGGCGCTGGCCCGGCGCGCGGCGGGCTGCCTGCGCGGGCTCCTCGAGCGAGGCCTCGGCGCCCGTCGCTTCCTCACCGCCGAGGCCCTCGACGACGCGGTGGCGCTCGACCTGGCGATGGGGGGGAGCACCAACACCGTCCTCCACCTCCTCGCGCTCGCCGACGAGGCGGGCCTCGACTACCCGCTCCGCCGCTTCGCCGAGCTCGCCGGGCGCGTCCCCTACCTCTGCCGGGTGAGCCCGGCGGGGCCGGCGCACATCGAGGACGTCGAGCGCGCCGGCGGGGTCCCCGCGCTGCTCCGCGAGCTCGCGCGCGTCCCCGGCCTGCTCCACCTCGAGCGGGAGACGGTGAGCGGCCGGACGCTGGGCGAGGAGCTGGCGGCGGCGCCGGCCGGCGACGGCGAGGTGATCCGCACGCTCGAGCGTCCGCACGCCGCGAGCGGCGGCCTCGCCGTCCTCTTCGGCAACCTGGCGCCCGAGGGCGCGGTGGTCAAGCGCGGCGCGGTGGTGCCGCGCATGCAGCGGCACCAGGGACCGGCGCGGGTCTTCGACGACGAGGAGAGCGCGGTCGGGGCCATCCACGGAGGGCGCGTGCGGGCCGGCGAGGTGGTGGTGATCCGCCACGTGGGCCCGGCGGGCGGCCCCGGGATGCCCGAGATGCTGGGACCGACCGCCGCGCTGGTCGGGCGCGGGCTCGGCGAGGAGGTGGCGCTGATCACCGACGGCCGCTTCAGCGGCGCGACCCGCGGCGCCTGCGTCGGCCACGTCAGCCCGGAGGCCGCGGCGGGCGGCCCCATCGCGGCGCTCCGCGACGGCGATCGGATCTCGCTCGACCTGGCGGCGGGCCGGCTGGAGGTGGAGCTCTCCCCCGAGGAGCTCGCGCGCCGGCTCGCCAGCCTCGAGGGCGCGGCGGCGCGACCGCTGCCGGCCAGCCCCTGGCTCCGGCGCTACGCGGCCCAGGTGACGAGCGCCGCCCGCGGCGCGGTGCTGAGGCGCCCATGAGCGGCCCTCGCGCGAGCGGCGAGCGCGAGCTGAGCGGCGCCCAGCTCATCTGGGAGTCGCTGCAGCGGCTCGGCGTCGAGGTGGTCTTCGGCTACCCGGGGGGCAACATCATGCCCGCCTACGACGCGCTCGAGGCCTACCCGCTCCACCACGTCCTGGTGCGCCACGAGCAGGCGGCGGCCCACATGGCCGACGGCTACGCGCGGGCCTCGGGGCGGGTCGGCGTGG
>JAKLHH010001465.1 GCA_022710245.1 Myxococcota bacterium | reverse complement strand
GAGGACGGCGAGGAGCGCGAGGAGCGCGAGGCGGCGAGCGGTACGCATGCGTGACCTCCGCGGTTCGCCAGCGAGGGATGCCAGCGGCGTGCCACGCGCGGGGCCACCAGGACTCGGCTTCCTGTCCGTGCCGTGGCGACCAGGCCCCCGGGCCCTGGTCAGCTGTCCCCACCGATTCAGCTGTACCCGGTCAGTCAGCTGTACCCGGTCAGTCAGTCCCGGTCAGTCAGTCCCGGTCAGTCAGCTGTACCCGGCCTGCTCAGCTGTCCCTGGCCAGGGGACCACGCGGGCCACCGGCGAGCCGCAGCGTGACCGGCTGCTCCACCAGGCCACCGACGGGGAGCTGCCAGCTCGCGCCGTCGAGGGACGGTGGCAGCAGGTCGAGGTCGATCCGGTAGTGCTCGGCGCGTGGCGTCAGCTCGGGCCGCGTGCCCGGCGCGGGGCGGGGCGCGTCCGGGTGCTCGGGGAGGGCCGCGTCCTCCTCGGACACGGCGGGGACCGGGCGCCGCGCTGCAGGGTCGCCGCGAGCACAGCGCCGGCCACCGTGACCGACGCGGAGACGCCGCCGAGGCGGAGGAGGAAGCGCCGGCGATCGCGCCGCTCGAGGGTGGCCCTGGCGCGCACCGGGACCTCCCCGGCCGGAGACTGGCGGCCGCGCAGGAGGCGCTCCTGCAGCCAGACCAGGGCGAGGCCCCAGAGGACGAAGACGAGGGCGAGCCAGGTCACACCCGCGACCGGGGCCTGGCACGAGCGGAGGCAGCCAGGCGCGAGGGCCGCCCCGACGGCGGCGCCGACCACCGCGCCGGCCGCGAGCCGCGCGCGCGAAGCGGCAGGCCAGCGCTCCTGGTGCCAGCGCTGCAGCCTGAAGAGCGCCAGCGCGAGGCCCAGCGTGGCGCCGACGAAGACCGCCACCGCGAGGACCTCCTCGGCGGTCCTGGCCGCGGCGCGCAGGCTGAGACCGAGCCCGCTCAGCGCCGCGACCAGCGCCTCGATCCCGCGCGTCACCCACGCCCCTGGCAGCGCCCGCGTCAGCGCCTCGAAGAGGCCGAACGGCGCGAAGGGGAGCTCGAGCAGCCGGTTCGCGAGGTAGAGGAGCGCCACCAGCGGCGCCACCGAGGAGAGGCCCACCAGCCCACCCACCACCAGCCCGGGTCGTCTCATGAACGGTCAAGGATAGCAGCGAGCCTCGGGCGAGCCAGCGAGAAGCCCTCCGACCCGCATGTGGCCAGCGTCGCTCGACGACCACCCTCCGGCTCGCGTGGCGACGGGCCGGTCAGCGGCTGCAGAGACCCGCGGCGAGGTAAGCGCCGTCGAGGCCGCTCGGCAGGCGACCACCCCAGGTGAGGACGATCCCGCGGGGGTGATCGACCGCGGCGGCCGAGATCGCGCCGTAGGTGTGATAGCGCGGGCTCGGCAGGCGGACCGGCGGCCGCAGCGGCGGCCCGCGCTCGTCGAGCCAGTGCACCACCAGCTGGGAGCGGCCGGGCTGCGTCGGCGGCAGCGCCTTGTCGCCCTCCTCGACCCAGGCCAGGACGAGACCGAGCGGCGTGGCCTGCAGGGTGACGGGGACCTGGGTCAGCGGCCGCGCCCCCTGCGCGACGAGCAGCGGCGCCTCGAGCAGCGCGCCCTGCGGCGAGAGCCGCGCCAGGCGCACGGTGAGGAGCGCGTCGTCGTCGACGCCGCCCTCGGCCCACGCCACGAAGACACTGCCGCCGTGGGCCGCGAGCGCGGCGCGGCGCGGGCGCGTGGTCGAGGCGAGCGCTGGCAGCTTCGCGGTGGGGATCAGCTCGGCTGGGTCGCTGGAGAGGACGGGCACCCGCGCGATGACCACGGAGCGC
>JAKLHH010001464.1 GCA_022710245.1 Myxococcota bacterium | reverse complement strand
CTCCTCGAGTAGCGGCGCCCGATCTGCAGCGCGACTACGGTGATCTGCGGGTCCTCGCGGCCTCCGGCCGCTCCGGGATGAGACCGCCGCAGATCGTGGGAACAGCGCCCCCGCCTCGTACGTTCTCGAGGGCAGCTCTGACCAGGACGGAGGGAACCATGGAGCGGCTTCGTGTTGTGATCTTCGCCGTGCTCGTCGGTGTGAGCGGCGCGCTCGCCGCCGGCTGCCAGACGGGCTGCTTCAACGACAGCTGCGACCCCATCCCCAGGAGCGACTGGCGCGTCGACCAGCAGCCCACGAAGCACGATCTCGGCGTGGCACAGGACGGGACGCTCAGGGTGGAGGCCAGGTAGCAGAAGACCCGGACTCGCGCCCCGACCCACGAAGCACGATCTCGGCGTGGCACAGGACGGGACGCTCAGGGTGGAGGCCAGGTAGCAGAAGACCCGGACTCGCGCCCCGGCTCCTGCTAGAGTCAGGGCGATGATGCTCTCCCAGCCTCGCCTGATCCTCGCCTCGACCTCGCGCTACCGCCGCCAGCTCCTCGAGCAGCTCGGCCTCGCCTTCGAGGCGGTCGCGCCGCCCTACGACGAGGAGCACGCGCTGCCGCTGCCGCCCGAGCAGCTGGTCGTCGAGCTCGCCGCCCGCAAGGCGCGGAGCCTCGGTCCCGCGTACCCGGACGAGCACGCGCTGATCCTCGGGGCGGATCAGGTCGCCGAGGCCGAGGGACGCCTCCTGCTCAAGCCGGGGAGCGCGGAGCGGGCGCGCGCCCAGCTCGCCGAGCTCGCCGGCCGTACCCACCGGCTGCTCACCGGGATCGCGCTGTTCCAGCCCTCGACGGGCCGGCTCGAGCAGGCGCTCTGCGTCCACCGGATGACCATGCGCCCGCTCGACGCGGCGCAGATCGCGGCCTACGTGGAGCGCGAGCAGCCGCTCGACTGCGCGGGCGCCTACAAGGTCGAGGGCCTCGGGATCGCGCTCTTCGCCGTGATGAGCGGCGATGATCACACGGGCATCATCGGGCTGCCGCTGACGCGCGTCCTCGATCTCCTCGCGCGCTTCGGCTGGCCCGGGCCGCTCTGAGCGTCTGCGCCAGTTCAACTGCAACCTTCCCGCCCCAGCCGGATTGATCGGTGTGAGGCCAGCGAGCGCCGCTCGTGGCCAGAGCCCGCACCGACACCGGTCGAGGAGGGACCATGCGCGTCCGCAGAGCGCCCTGGCTCGGTCTTGCCACCCTGCTCCAGCTCGCCCTCGTCACGCCCGCGCGCGCACAGCTCGCTGGTGGGCCGATCGATCTGCAGCTCTTCCGTCCCGCCATGGACTCCAAGGGGTACTTCACGCTGAACGCGTCGCAGGTCCTGCGGCACCTCGACGTCAGCTTCGGCCTGGTGGTGAGCTGGGCGCGGCGGCCGCTCTCGCTCTCGGGCCCGGCGGCGGGCGGCCCCTGGTGCTTCGAGGACGGCTCGGGCAAGTGCCTGCCCGGCGGCGGCAACGTCCTCGAGAGCCGCTACCGGATCGACAACCTCGTCACCGGCAACCTGCAGGCGGCGCTCGGGCTCTTCAAGCACTTCGAGCTGGGCCTCTCCCTGCCGATCACGATCTGGAACGGCGACACGCAGCCGAGCCCCTCCGCCTCGAGCAGCGGCAAGATCGACGCGCAGGGCGCCGGCGATCTGGCGCTCCACCTCAAGGGACGGATCCTGAACACCTCGCGCCACCCGGTCGGCCTCGGCGTGGTGCTCTCGCTCAGCTTCCCCACCGGCCACCAGGGAGCCTTCCTCGGCAGCGGCCGCTTCGGCGTCGCGCCCGGCCTGATCCTCGACAAGGAGCTCTGGGGCGGCC
>JAKLHH010001463.1 GCA_022710245.1 Myxococcota bacterium | reverse complement strand
GCCCGGCTTCGGCCTGGTCTCGCTGCGCGCGGAGGGCAAGAACAACGCCCTCTCGGGCGACGACGTCCACCACGTCATCCTCGACGGCGGACCGGACCTCGAGCTGGAGGTGGTCAGCAAGACGGCGCCCGGCCTCATCCTCCGCGGCAGCGACCTCACCATCCGGCGCACGCGCTTTCGCGACGCGGGCATGGGGAACCTGCTGGCCGAGGCTGGCAGCAGCTCCGGGCTGCTGCGCGTGGGCTTCGTCAACTGCGAGTTCTACGACGCCCCCGCCACCCTGAGCTGGGCCGTCGCCTTCGACCCGTACAACCCGGCGAGCGACGTCTCCCTGCGCGGCTGCATCGTGCGGGGCGTGGGCGGCGCCGGCGTGCTCGCCGCGCCTCGCGCCGTCCTCGACGGGGTGCTGATCGAGGGCAACGCCTTCCACGACCTCGGCAAGGGCAGCTGCTCCACCCAGGGCTGCCGGCCAGCGATCATGATCGATGGGCCGTCCTTCGGCAGCGGCACGGGCAGCTCCCGCAACGTGACCGTCCGCAACAACCTGATCTGGGACGTGGGCGCCGGCGCGGTCTGGGATCGCGGCGGGGCGACCTCGGTCTGGATCCAGCACAACACGATCTACGATCACGCACGTGGCAACGGCACCGGCGCCGGGCCGTTCCAGGGCATCAGCGGCTACAGCAACACCGGCACCGCGACCGTCGAGAACAACATCATCCTCAACCCCGCCTCGGCCGTCGCGCCGTTCGACGGCTCCGCGTTCGTCAAGCACGCCAACCTCTGCACGGGCTGCCCCCTCACCTACTCGCCGACGACGCTGGCCTCCGCCGATCCGGCGAGCCCGGCGTTCCTCAAGCTCGGACCGAGCTCCTCCGCCATCGACCAGGGGGTCGTCCTCGGCGTCGCCGCCGACTACTTCGGCAACCCGCGCCCCGCCCGCAGCGGCTACGACGTCGGCGCCCACGAGCTCCCCTGATCCGGCGCCGCTGATCCGGGCGCCCGGCTCGATCAGCCGCGGAGCGCGCGCCAGATGGGCCGGGCCAGGGCGGCGAGGATCAGCGCCGCGCCGAGGAGCGCGAGCCCCCAGCAGCAGAGCGCGAGCCCGAGCTCGGCGCCCCGCTGCTCGAAGGCGAGCACGCCGTGCGCGCGGAGCACCCGCAGGTGCGACGCCATCACCCACGCGGTCGGCAGGCCACCGGCGATGACCAGCAGCGCGCCCGCGGTGCGCCCGGCGAGGAGCAGGACACTCCCGCCGAGGATGGCGGCGGCTGCCACGGCCGCGAGGACCCGCAGCAGCCCGTGCGGGGACCCCGCCAGCGCGAAGGCACCGAGCGCGGGGAGCGCGGCGAGCGCGAGGATCGCGCCCCAGGTGAGCAGCCAGCTCTGCCGGCTGGAGGCGAGGAAGGGAGAGCGGCCGAACCCGCTCGCCATCGACCGGCCGGAGAGGAGGCAGGTGAGGAGCACGAACGCGCCGGCGAGGAGCGCTGTCCAGAGCCGCAGCTCACCGAAGAGGACCGTCCCCAGGGTGAAGAAGACCGAGCCGCAGACGCCGATCGCCAGCCCGAGCCAGCGGCCCCAGGTCCTGCAGCGGAGGAGCCCGTAGATCGCCAGCACCCCGGCGAGCGGCGGCGCGCTCATCAGGAGCAGGAAGGGCAGCCGGTCGCTCGCGGTGGGGGCGGCGAGCACGAGCACGGCGGCCATGACCAGCACACCCGAGGAGAGCAGGAGCACGGCGGTGAGGAGCCGCAGCCGCCAGAGGAGCGAGGTCCGTGTGGGCCGCGGCTGCTGTGGCTCTCGTTGGGTGAGCACCTGCTGCATGAGCGCCTCCTGCCCGCGGTGTTGC
>JAKLHH010001462.1 GCA_022710245.1 Myxococcota bacterium | reverse complement strand
GCGTTTCGCCAGCTGGAGCGCGCTCCGCGGCGAGGACTGCGCGCACTGGCTCTCGGCGCTGCTCAACCGCTTTCTGCTCCGCGCGCCGCACGCTCCGGTCGGCGGCGGCCGCGGCTACACCGAGCAGGTCGCCTGCGCCGGCGAGCACCTCTGGGGCGACCCGGTCTGGCTCCTCGGCAGTCTGGTCGCCTGCAGCTTCGCCGGCCTCGGCTGGCCGACGGAGATCTCCGGGAACCCGAGCGGCAAGGTGGAGGACCTGCCGGTGCGGACGCAGAAGCTGCCCGGCCGCGGCACCGTGCGCTCGCCCCTCGAGGCGCCGCTCCTCCCTGGGCTGGTGCAGGAGCTCGCGCGCTGCGGGCTCGCGGCGCTCTGCGCGCCGGAGAACAGCGACGCGGCCTTCGCGCTGTACACACCGACCGTCTTCCGCCTCCCCGAGGCAGGCAAGGGCGGGCGCGTGATCGCGCTCGCCTACCAGCTCCTCGCGTCGCGGATCGCGCGTCAGCTGAGCGCGTTCAAGCCTAGCCTGATCGGGCTCGCCAGCCCCGAGGCGGTGCAGGCGGCGCTCGAGGCGTTCATCGACGGGCTGCTCGCCACCACCGGCCCGCAGGCTCGCGCGGAGGTCCGCGTGGCCCCGGCGGAGGAGGGGCTCGAGGTGAGCCTGCAGCTCCGCACCGGGCGCGATGTCCTCGGAGGGGTCGGGGTTGAGCTCGCGTTCACGCTGCCGGCCTGACGCCAGGAGTCGCGCGCGCGCCCTGGTGATCGGCGCGCTCGCGCTGCTCGGCGCGAGCGCCGAGGCGTCCAAGCCGCGCCTCCGGCTGGAGTCGGTCGACGCCTCGCGCTGCGCCCGGGAGCGTGAGCTCGTGGTGGCGCTCGCCGAGCTCGAGCTCGAGGGGATCCTGCGCCAGCGGCCCCTCGCCGAGTACAGGATCCTCCTCGACGGCAAGCCGCTCGAGGGGCGGGCGCTGCGCGCGGTCGCCTTCGGGCAGAGCGGGCGTCCGCTGCACCTCGCGCTGGTGGTGCAGACCTCGCCCTCCTACGCGGCGGCGCTCCCCTCCATCCGCGTCGCGCTGCACGACCTGGTGCGGTCGCTGCCGCGCGGCGCGCGCTTCAGCATGGTCGCCTACGACACGCAGGCCCGGCGGCTGCTCCTCGGCGGGGAGCTCAGGCAGGCGCAGGCCGCGATCGCCGCGCTGGAGCCGGGCGGCAGCGACCTCGACCTGGCCCTCGATGAGGCGGTCACCCTCGGGCTGCGAGCGCTGGGCCCGCCGGCGCCGGGCACGCGGCGCCTGCTCGCGCTGGTCTCCGACGGGATGAACCGCTCGCCGAAGCGCGAGGTCTTCCGCGGGCTGGGCAGCCGGGCGCGGACGCTCGCGGTACCCATCCACCCCGTCGGCTTCTCGCCGGCCGACGAGCGCGGGCCGCTGCTCAACCTGGGCGAGCTCGCCAAGCGCAGCTTCGGCACCATGCGCTGGGCGCAGCGCCAGCCGGAGCTGGGAGGAGAGCTCGGCAACCTCGGCCGCGAGATCCTCGAGCAGCAGCTGATCACCTTCTCCCTGCCGGGCGGCTGCGAGCGCGAGCAGCGAGTGCAGGTGGTGGGCGGCGGGCTGAGCTCGAACCCGCTCCGCGTTCCCGCGACCGGCGCTGCCTCCGGCGCGCGCGCCTCGCGCGGGCTGGCGGTCGTCTTCTTCATCGGCGGGCTGGTCATCGCCGCGACGCTGCTCGTGCTGCTCGCGCGGCAGCTCCTGCGCCCGCGCCAGACGTCGGCTCGTGCCGCCACGCCCGGTCCGGCGAGGAGCGCTCCATCGCCCGAGCCGGCAGCGAGGAGCGGTCCGCCCCGCGCCCCCCGG
>JAKLHH010001461.1 GCA_022710245.1 Myxococcota bacterium | reverse complement strand
CCCGGTGTCAGCATAGTTGTCGCTTCACGTGATCTGTCTCTCCCGAAGGGGACACTCGCCGCCGTCGTAGAGGGGAGGGGGTGGTGGGGAGGAGGGGGGGACCTTCGGCGGCGGCGTTCATGCGTGGTGGCGCTGCGGATGCGGACCTGCGCGCCGCTCTCCGGCCGCGACCTCGCCGCGCTCTACGGGCCGAGGGCCAAGGCCGAGGCGGACCTCTTCCTCACTCGCCTCGGGTACTCGAGCTGGGCGATGGCGAGCGGCCACTACTTCGCTCACCAGGAGAGCGCCGCCCGCTGGGTCAAGACGCACCCCGAGTACTTCGCGCAGGGGCAGGGCGGCGAGCCCATGCTGACCCGCCACCCGGTGCAGGGCTGGTCGCTCGACTACTCCAGCCCGGGGCTCGCCCGCGAGGTCGCGGCCGACGCGATCGCCTACTTCCGGGGCGCGCCGGCGGCCAGCCGGGGCGTCAGCGAGAACCTCTGGGCGTGGCACGGCGTCCGCCGGGAGTCCCTCGCCATCAACCCGGCCGACGTGCCGCTCGCGCCCGACCCGCGCTCCGCGCAGCGCTACCGCGCACCCGACGGCGACCTCGGCGCGCTGGCCTGGCTCTACTACGGTCGCGTCGCCGCCGAGGTGGCGCGAGCCGCGCCGGGCAAACTCCTCTCGGTCTGGTCGTACGCCGAGTACCTGCGCCCTCCGCCCACGCTGCGCCGGGCCCCGGCCAACGTCCGCGTGACCCTGGTCAGCGACGGGCCGAACGACTGGAGCTCCGCGGAGGCTCGTCAGCGCGAGCTCGACCGGCTGCGCCGCTGGGGCGCCTTCGTCGGCGGAGGCCGCAAGCTCTACCTCTGGGCCAACCACTGCCGGCGCGCCGCGAACCCCGAGCTCCTCGGCGGAGTGCCGGCGCCGCTCACCGCCCTGACCGGCGCCTGGCTGCGCGACGTCGCCCCCTCGGTGGACGGCGTCTACCTCTCCAACTACAGCGACGTGGATCTCTTCGAGGCCTCGACCACCTACCTCTTCTTCCACCTCGCCTGGGATCCACGCCGGAGCCCGGAGGCGATCCTCTCCGACTTCTACGCCAAGGCGTACGGGCCCGCCGCCGGGGACGTCCGCGCGCTCGAGGAGGAGCTGGCGCGGCTCGCGGTGGCCGCGGCGCGCGCGGGCAAGCCGACCACGCGCGCGGAGGTCTGGGAGAGCCTCTACACCGCCGAGCGTGTCGCGCCGCTGCAGGCCCGCATGACCTCCGCGCTGCGAGCAGCGCAGGGCACACGCTACGAGCGGCGCGTGGCGATCTTCCGGGACCACTACCTCGGCGCGTTCCTCGATGAGCGCGCCCGCTACCAGGAGCTCGTGGACCTGGCCGAGCAGATGACCCTGACCGCCGCGCGGAGGACCGCGCCGATCACCCTCGACGGCCGCCTCGACGAGGCGGACTGGCGCGCCGCGGCGGTGGGGGGCATGGTCTCCATCGACGATCGCGTCCGCGCGACGGTGCGGACCGAGGTGCGGGTGGTCTTCGACGAGCGCAGCCTCTACCTCGCCTTCCGCTGCCAGGAGCCGGAGCTCGCGCGGCTGCGCACGCTGGTCACCGCCCGCGATGACGCGCGCGTCTGGGAGGACGACGAGGTCGAGGTCTTCCTCGATCCGAGGGTGACGAGGCGGAGCTACCACCAGCTGCTGGTGAGCGCCGCGCGGGCCCTGACCGACCTCCGCTTCGACGGGGTTCGCCAGGAGCTCGCCTGGAGCTCCGGGGCGCGCGTCGCCGTCGGACGCGAGCCGGGCGCCTGGACGGTCGAGCTCGCGATCCCCTTCGCCGCGCTCGGCGGGCGGCCGCCCCTGGCCGGC
>JAKLHH010001460.1 GCA_022710245.1 Myxococcota bacterium | reverse complement strand
GAGGAGCAGCCCGAGGCTGAACAGTGCTCTCATCTGCTGATTCCTCCCTCGGGGACAGGGCGGGCAAACTGGCCGCGATCGGCTCCTCGAGCCCGCAGCTGCCGGCGTCCCTCGCAGCGACGCACGACGATGCCGAGCCCAAAGTTGCGTTCTGCGAGCTGTTGCTCCTGGCGCGAGCCGGATCTCACTCGCGGGTGTGCGGGGGTCTGATCACTTCTTCTCGCCCGCTGGCGCCGGCGCCGGCGTGCGGTGCAGCACCCTCGCGGCCTTCACCCGGTCGGGCAGCCAGCGGTCCAGGGTGCCGAGCGCCCAGGAGCCCGCGAGCCCGAGGAGGAGCAGCAGCACCAGGTAGAGCTTCCAGGGCCGCTTCTTCTCGGCGAAGGGATCCCGGAGCAGGCGCTCCGCGCCGGCGGGCAGCGCGGCCTGCTCGGTGAGCGCGGCGCCGAAGGGCACGTTGATGCGCGCGCGGCCGTTGATGGCCCAGCCGTTGGCGTCGAGGATGGGGCCGAGGTTGCGCTGACGCAGCTTCAGGTAGCCGAGCAGCATCGAGGGCCCGGAGATCATCAGCATCAGCGCGAGGAAGCCGAGCGGCATCCAGAGCCCGAGGCCGAAGAACGCCGCCAGGAGCCCGGTCACCATGGCGCCGATGCCGCCCACCGCGACGCCGATCGCCGCCACCGTGCCGACGTCGATCTTCTTCGCCGCCGGCGGAGGCGCGCCCGCCTTGGGCTTGTCGGCGGAGGCGAGGGTCTGCGCGGCGGCGGACATCTGCGCGTGCGCGTCCTGGTCGGCGGCGGCGGCGCGCTTCGCCACCTGCTCCTCGATCATGCGGGCGAAGCGCTTGTACGGCGCCCAGAACGCCTCCCGCACGCTGATCGGGTGGGAGATGATGCGGGTGATGGTCGCGTCCCAGTCCCTCCCCTGGCGATCATAGAAGACGCCGTTGCGGCCCACCATCAGCCGGTCCGAGTCGCCGGCGGTGACCGCGGCGACGATGGTCCTCTTCTGCCCCTCGGCGCGGGTGCAGTCGCAGTAGAGGAGGCAGGTGGAGGCCAGCGCGGCGAGGAGGCCGTGCTTCGCCGAGTCGGCGACCTCGAGGCAGAGGCGGCAGGCGCGGCCGTCGATGTAGAGGGTGCCCGCCTGGAAGACCGCCCCCTCGGGCGCGCGCCCGTAGAAGCGGGAGAAGCTGACGAAGTTCTGCGTCACCGTGGCGAGGTCACGCCGGAAGAGGAGGAGCTTCTCCAGCGCGGCGAGCTGCTCCTTCTCGGCGCTGAGCTGCAGGTCGTCGGTGATCAGCTTCGCGAGCCTCTCCGGGATCGCCCCGTCGCAGATGGCGCGCAGGCGCTCCGCCCCGAGCCCCTCCACGGGCGAGGCGGGCTTCGCCGCGTGCCACTCCTCGAACGGCGCCAGGCGCGCCCGCAGCGCCTCCCAGCTCGCCTCGTCCAGCTCGCCCCGCGGCTCGCCGCCGAGCAGCGGCTGCACCGCGCGCGCCGCCAGGCGCGCGAGCTCCGCCGACCAGGCCGGGTTCACCTCGCCGAGGAGCGGGAGCGCGCGGCCGGGCGCCACGCGGGCGAGCGGCAGCGCGCGCAGCTCGGGGGCCGCGGCGCTGAGGAGCTTGCCCTCCAGCGCGGCGAGCGCCGGCGCGACCGCCTCGGCCACGCGCTCGTCGAAGGCGGCCAGGCGGCAGCGCAGGAAGTAGTCGTCGACCTTCTCCCGCAGCTCGCG
Organism: Myxococcota bacterium; assembly: GCA_022710245.1. The sequence continues at coordinate 132 of JAKLHH010001460.1, read as the reverse complement.
GACGGCCGCCGCCGCCTCGGCCGTGGCCTCGCCGAGGGGCAGGAGCTCGGCGCGCTCGCGGGGGCGATCGGCCCACTCCAGGTGAGCACGGGCCGCGGCGAGGAAGGCGTCGAGCTTCGCCTGCGTGACGCC
>JAKLHH010000146.1 GCA_022710245.1 Myxococcota bacterium | reverse complement strand
CGGCGAGGCGACGCCGCGCACGCTGAGCGGCAGCTGTTGGTCGCAGCCGCTCCGCACGAACGCCCGACCTGGGCGGCGCCGCGAAAACTGGGGGTCAGGCCGCCGCGCGCCGGGGGAGCAGCTCCTCGACCCGCTCGGCGAGCTCGCTCAGGGTGGCGCCGTCGCCGTGCTGCCAGGCGAGCCGCACCTCTCGCGCGGCGCCGTCGCCCTGCTGCTGGAGCACGCCCTCGCGGCAGAGCCAGTCGATCGTCGCGCTGATCATCCCCACCTGGCAGGACTCGTAGCGCCGCACCTCGCCGGTCAGGTACCAGCGGTGGACTCGCTCGAGGACCTCCTGCTCGAGGGTGCGCCGCAGCATCGACCCGCCGCGCAGCACCTCGAGCGCCCGGGCGCAGGCGGCCTGCCCCTCGACGCTGCTCTCCAGCGGCGCCGCGAGCAGCGCGAGCGGGGCGTGGCTCTCTGGCTCCAGGCGCACGCCCTCGTCGACGACGCGGATCAGCCCGAGCGCCCGGAGCCGCTCGATGCCCGCCGCCCGCACCCCGGCCAGCGAGCCCCCCGCCTGGTGGACGAACTGCGGCCGCAGCATGCGGATCAGGAAGTCGAGCGTCCGCTCGATGGACGCGTGGGCGATCAGCTCGCCCTCCCTGGCCTGCCGGGCGCGCAGCACCATGGCGAGGAGCGCGGCGTCGAGGAGGTGAGCCATCACCTGGTTCTTGTAGTACTCGAGGCGGAGGCGCGCGTCGCGCTCGACGACGTAGACCGTCTCCGCGCCCTGCCCGGTGCTGCTCACCGCGCGGTCCCGCGCGAGGAGCTCGAGCGCGTAGTCGATGCTGGCCTCGCCCATCGGGTGGCCGTCGCGCCAAAGGCTCATCGAGAAGCGGGCGCCCGCGGCGCGGGCGGCGCGCCCGAGCAGCTCCACCGTCGAGAGCAGCCGATCGCGGCGGACGCCGCGCGTGCCGGGCACCAGCAGCGCCGCCGCGCAGAGCGCCGTCGGCGTCACCGCGGTGACCCCCGCCGAGCGGGCGTTGGTGTGGAAGCCGAGCGAGCGGATGGCTCGCCGGCGCACCTCGGGCGCGGCCTCGGGACCGGCGTAGCCGCGCGAGGCGAGGAAGCCGCGGACCTCGATCGGCTCGCCGAACTGCACGTTGACGAAGCCATAGTTGGAGCGGAGCTTGCGGCCCGCCTTGAGCACCCCCGAGATATTCTCGGGCCGCTTCGCCCCGCCGCCGAGCTCGCGCGTCAGCGACTGGAGCTCCACCACGCGCTCGTAGCCGATCGAGGCGGGCACGATGTGCACCGGCGGGATCTCGCCGCGCGCGGCGAGGTCCGCGACCACCGAGAGGAGCCCGAGCTTGGGCGGCAGCACCTGCCCGGTGCGCGTCCGCCCGCCCTCGATGAAGATCTCCACGTTGTGCCCCTCGCGGAGCACCGCGCCGAAGTACTCGCTGAGCAGCGTCGCGTAGAGGTCGTCGCCGTGGAAGCTGCGGCGCAGGAAGAACGCGCCGCTGGTGCGGAAGAGCCAGCCGAGGGGCCAGAAGGAGAGGTTGATCCCTGCCGCGATGTGCGGCGGCACCACCGAGCGCGCGATGCAGAGGTCCGACATGATCAGGTAGTCGATGTGGCTGCGGTGGGTCGGCAGGAAGAGGAGCGGACCCTGCCTGCCCACGCGCTGCACGCGCGTCATCCCGGCCTCGTCGACCTCGAAGCCCGAGAAGATCCGCTTCCAGAGCTGCCGCACCATCCAGCTCAGCCGGCTCAGCCCACGCGGCGTCATCGCCGCCTGCATGCGGCGCAGGATGCGCGTGGCCTGCCGGCGCACCCGCTCCGGCCGCAGCCCGGAGCTCGCGACGCGGGCCGCGATCGCCTCCTTCACCGCGGGCCGCTCGAGGATGCGCTCGCGGATCTCGATCGGGTGCGCGCGGGGGGGACCGATCCGCAAGCGCCGCTCGCCCTCGATGCGGTCGAGCAGCTCGGCGTCGAGCGCCTGGGCCAGCTCGAGCGCGCCTCCCTGGCCCTGGCCCTCGCCCTGCGCCCTCTCCGCGCGCGCGGCGAGGAACTCCTTCAGGTTGAGCGGCTCGCAGACCACGGCGAGGCTGCGGCGCGCGTGGCGCAGCACCTGCCAGATGCGCCGGAAGAGCCGCGGCTCATCCTGATCACCGAAGAGCGGGTCGACGACGATGCGCAGCGGGCTCTGCGACTCGGAGGCCCGCACCGGCCGCCGCCCCCAGATCACCGTCACCGGCACCAGCAGCACCGGACGATCGAGCTCGCGCTGCAGCTCGATCAGGCTGGAGAGGTACGGCCCCTCGAACTCGGCCGGGGGGATCAGACCGGGCGGCGTGCGCAGGAAGAGCGCCGAGCTCCGGCGCGCGCGCGTGAGCCGGCGGAAGGTCTCCAGCCCCTCGCGGCGGACGGCCTTGCCGAGCACGCGGCGCAGGAGCTGCCCGAGCGGCTGCCAGAGGAGGAGGCGCACCCCGTTGGCGAAGCGCGCGAGCGGCAGCCCGTGGGCGAGGAACGCGTAGTTGAAGTAGAGGAACTCGAGCGTGTTCCTCATGCGGAGGACGTAGATGACCGTGCCCTTGCTGGCCGCGCCGCGTACGGCCTGCACCGCCTCGACGGGGAAGAAGACCGAGGCGAAGAAGACGCGGGAGAGGAAGCGCCCGAGCAGCCCCCAGCGCTCGAGCATCGCGCCCGGGTGCGGGGTGCGATCCGGCAGCGGCCCGGTGATCGAGGCGCGCTTGGAGCGTCCGTCCTCGCCGGCCGCCGCGAGCTCCGGGCTGGAGCTGCTCGCCCCGACGGCGAGCTCCGGGCTGGAGCTGCTCGCCCCGACGGCGAGCTCCGGGCTCGAGCTGCTCGCCCCGACGGCGAGCTCCGGGCTCGAGCTGCTCGCCCCGACGGCGAGCTCGGGGCTGGAGCTGCTCGCCCCGACGGCGAGCTCCGGGCTCGAGCTGCTCGGCCCGACGCCGCGTTGACTCGAGCTGCTCGCCCCGACGGCGAGCTCCGGGCTCGAGCTGCTCGCTGCGGCGGTGAGCGCCGGGCCGGTGGTCGCCGTCGGGGCTGGCTTCGCGTCGGCCGGGCGCTCCTCGCGGCGCGCGCCGCCTGCGTTCGCCGCACCCTCGAGGGCAGGTGACTCGCCGGACTGCTCGGACATGGAGAAAAAAAGACCACCCTTTGCCGTCGACCGTCAATGCAAAACCCACGGCGCACCGCGGCGTGAGTCACGCTGCGCTGCGGCGAGGACGAATCCGTCGCGCGCGTACGAGTAGCACTGCTCACGCGGCGCCCCCGCGATCGCTCTGCCGCCGCGAGCGCCGCTGAGCCCTGCCGCGCCTCAGCAGGCGGCGTGCGTGGCCGGCGGCGACGACCCCCGTCGAGGACGAGCTGCGCCGGGCCGCGCCTCAGCGGCGGGCGGCGCGCGTGGCCGGCGACGACCCGTCGAGGACGACGAGCCGGGTGATCCGCTGCAGGAAGCTCCGGCGCGAGCCCCCCTTGCCCAGGTCGAGCGCGCTCACCACCGCGCGGTTCACGCGCTGCATGGTCTCGCCGCCGCCGGGGCAGGGCGTCAGGTAGCCGGAGAAGAGGTGGAAGCCGTAGAGGTGCTCACCGTCGCGGCCGAGGTAGAGCATGATGTGCCCCGGCATGTAGAGGAGCACCACGCCACCCGCCGCCGCCGCGTCGATCGCCTGCGCCTTGCTCGCCTCGTCGAGCGCCGCCACCTCCACGCGCCGCGTGCCGGCGATCGCCTGGTGCAGCGTGTTACGTGGGAGCTGCAGACCGAAGGCGGAGAAGAGGTCCATCATCAGCGCCGAGCAGTCGCGCTGGTCGCCGGTGCCACCCCAGCCGTAGGGGCTGTTCAGCAGGCGGAAGGCGCGGTCGAGGAGGCGCGTCCTCGTCAGCGGCGGGTAGCCGAGGCTGACCTCGCGGCGCTCGGCGTCCCGCTCGCCCAGCCGCAGGCGCCCCACCACCAGGCCCGTCGCTGACGGGACCTGCACGGTGACCGCGCCCTCCTCCTCGGCGACGAGCGGCAGGCGCAGGCCGAAGCCGGCCGCGCCCAGGAGCGCGCCCTCGGCGGACCAGATCGGCAGCCGGTCCACCTGAGCCACGACGAAGCGGCGCGGCGCCAGGTAAGCCGCCGCCTGCGCGGGCGTGAGCGGCGGGGTCAGCCCCTCGGGGCGCACCCAGCCGTCGCCGTAGGTCGACCAGACGTACCAGAAGCGCCGCCCCTTGGCCGCGACGCGCACCGGCTCGCCGAAGCGGAGCTGCGCGCACTGCAGCAGGTCGAAGGCGGTGTCCCAGGCCTTCTCGTAGAGGCCGTCGTCGGAGGGGAAGCAGCGGAGCGGCGTGCCCCGGTAGACGACGCGCAGCTCGTCGGCGGGGCGCGCGCCGTCGACCTCGGCGCGGAGCTCATCGACCAGCGCGGGGCGCTCCCCCGTGGCCAGCACGCGCTGCCCGCGAGCGATCTGGGTCGCCAGCCGCTCGAGCTTGGTCAGCAGCCGGGCGCGCACGCGCTTCGGGTCGAAGGAGAGGTCGGCGAGGCGCCAGCGGCCGGCCGGCCAGCCCTCCTCGTTGATCATCGCGAGCGCGTGGTTGTGCGCCTCGATCTGCGGCGCCGTCATCAGCACCGCCTCGGGGTCACCGCCCTTGTCGCGCCAGAACTCGGGCACCGCGTGCAGCGCGCTCGCGAAGGGGAGCACCGGCGGCGCCGGCGCCTCGGCGGGGCACGGCGGGCGCGCGGCTGCGGCCGGCGCCGGTGCCGCATCGCCGGCTGTACCCCTCGGCGCCCTCGGACAGGCGCCGGCGAGCACGGCCAGCGTGAGCAGGAGCGGTGATGACTTCCGGAGCATGGCTGCGCGATGCTATCCCGGGCGCCGTCGAGGATCCAGGGCGGCCCCTCAGTTTCCTCTCCTCCTTGTACGCCTCGGCCTGCCCTTCTCCCCTGCGGGCCGGGCTGACCGGGGGCAGCGAGGGAGGCGCGCTACGAGATCTGCCGCAGCTTCTTGAACAGCTCCTCCTGCTCGCGGCTGAGGGTGCGCGGCACGGTGATCTGCAGCTCCGCGTAGAGATCGCCGCTCCCCCCCGCGCGCCGCGGCAGCCCCTTGCCCCGCAGGCGGAGGCGCTGGCCCGAGGACTGCCCGGGGGGCAGCGTCATCTGCACCTCGCCGTCGAGGGTGGGCACCCGCACGCGCCCGCCGAGCGCCGCGTCCCAGGCGGAGACCGGCACGCGGGCGACGAGGTCATCGCCCTCCACGCGGAAGGTCGAGTGCGGGGCCAGGTGCACCGTCAGGTAGAGGTCACCGCCCGGGCCGCGCCCGGGCCCGGGCATCCCCTGCCCGGCGAGGCGGATCTTCTCGCCGTCGCGGATGCCCTGCGGGATCTTCACCTCGAGCCGCCGCGTGCCGCCCGGGCCGGAGACCTCGATCGCCTTGCGCCCACCCCGCACCACGTCCTCGAGCTCGACGGTGATCGCGCTCTCGACGTCCTGCCCCGCGCTCGCGCCCCGCGCCTGACGCGCGAAGCCGCCGCCGAGGATGTCGTTGAGGTCGAGCCCTGGCCCGCCGGCGCTGCGGCGACCGCCCCGCCCGCCGAAGAGCGACTCGAAGAAGTCGGAGAAGCCCCCGAACCCGCCGCCGCCGCCGCCGGAGTTGCCGCCGACGTCGTAGTGGACCTCCCAGCCCGGCGGCGCCCCGCTCCAGCCCGGCGGCGCCTCGAAGGGCGCGCCGTGCTTCCAGTTGGCGCCCAGCGTGTCGTAGCGCTTGCGCGTCTCCGGGTCCTTGAGGACCTCGTTGGCCTCGTTGATCTCCTTGAACTTCGCCTCGGCGCCGGGGTTCTTGTTGAGGTCCGGGTGGTACTTGCGGGCGAGCTTCTTGTAGGCCTTGGAGATCTCTGCCTGGCTGGCGCCGCGCTCGACCCCGAGGACCTGGTAGTAGTCGACGAATTTCATCTCACCCGCCACTCATGGTTGGTCGCGCCGGCCGCGTGCTGCCCGACCTCCGCGGCGCCGCGAGAGCTCACTCAGGCCGCTGCCTGCGCGGCGGCCTGGAACCGCAGCGCACCACCCTCGAGGTCCACCGCCACGCGGTCCCCCGCGTGCACCTCGCCCGCGATCAGCTTCTCCGAGAGCGGCTCCATCAGCAGCTCCTGCAGCGCGCGCTTGAGCGGCCGCGCGCCGTAGGCCGGATCGTAGCCCTTCTCGGCCAGGTGGTCCTTGGCGCCCTCGGAGAGCTCGAGCTGCACGCCCCGCTGCTCGAGGAGCTCCCGCATCCGGCGCAGCTGGATCTCCACGATACCCCGGATATCGGCGCGGTCCAGCCTCTTGAAGATCAGCGTGGCGTCCACGCGGTTGAGGAACTCGGGCCGGAAGGTGGCGCGGAGCGCCTCCTCGGCGAGCCGCTCGATCTCCGCCGGGTCGGAGAGCTCGAGCATGAACTGGCTCCCCACGTTGGAGGTCATGATCAGGATCGTGTTGCGGAAGTCCACCGTCCGCCCGTGCCCGTCGGTCAGGCGCCCGTCGTCGAGCACCTGCAGCAGCACGTTGAAGACGTCCGCGTGCGCCTTCTCGATCTCGTCGAGGAGGACCACGCTGTAGGGGCGCCGCCTGACCGCCTCGGTGAGCTGGCCGCCCTCGTCGTAGCCGATGTAGCCCGGGGGCGCGCCGATCAGGCGGCTCACCGTGTGCTTCTCCATGTACTCGCTCATGTCGAGCCGGACCATCGCCCGCTCGTCGTCGAAGAGGAACTCGGCGAGGGAGCGCGCGAGCTCGGTCTTGCCCACGCCTGTCGGCCCGAGGAAGAGGAAGGAGCCGATCGGGCGGTTCGGGTCCTTGAGCCCGGCGCGGGAGAGCCGGATCGCCTTGGCCACCCGGCTCACCGCCTGGTCCTGCCCGACCAGCCGCTCGTGCAGCCGCGCCTCCATGCCGAGGAGCCGCGCGCTCTCGGTCTCCAGCATCTTGGAGACCGGGATGCCGGTCCAGCGCGCCACGATCTGCGCGATGTCCTCCTCGGTGACCTCCTCGCGCAGGTAGGAGCCCTGCTCCTGGCTGCGACGGAGCGCGGCCTGCAGCTCCTCGGCCTGCCGCTGCAGCTCGGGGAGGCGGCCGTACTTCAGCTCCGCCGCCCGCTGCAGGTCGCCGCGGCGCTGCGCCTGCTCCACCTCGGTCTTCAGCCGGTCCTGCTCCTCGCTGAGCTTCTTGCTCTTGAGGAGCAGCTCGCGCTGCTGCTGCCAGCGGGCGCGCTTTGCCTCCACCTGCTCCTCGAGGGCGGCGATCTCCGCGCTGAGCGCCTCGCCGCGCTCCTTGGCCGCCTTGCCCTTCTCCAGCTTCATCGCCTGCCGCTCGATCTGCAGCCGCGTCACCTGCCGCTGCATGTCGTCGATCTCCGCCGGCACGCTCTCGATCTCCATCTTCAGGCGGCTCGCCGCCTCGTCGACGAGGTCGATCGCCTTGTCGGGCAGGAAGCGGTCGGCGATGTAGCGGTGCGAGAGGCGCGCCGCCGCCACCAGCGCCGCGTCCTGGATGCGGATGCCGTGGTGGACCTCGTACTTCTCCTTCAGCCCGCGCAGGATGGCGATGGTGTCCTCGAGGGACGGCTCGCCGACGAGGACGGGCTGGAAGCGCCGCTCGAGCGCCTTGTCCTTCTCCACGTGCTTGCGGTACTCGTCGAGGGTCGTCGCGCCGATGCAGCGGAGCTGCCCGCGCGCGAGCGCCGGCTTGAGCATGTTCGCCGCGTCCTGCGCGCCCTCGGCGGCCCCCGCCCCGACCAGCGTGTGCAGCTCGTCGATGAAGAGGACGATCTGGCCCTCGGCGGCGGTGATCTCCTTCAGCACCGCCTTCAGCCGGTCCTCGAACTCGCCGCGGTACTTGGCCCCGGCGACGAGCGCGCCGAGGTCGAGCGAGAGGACGCGCTTGTCGCGCAGGCTCTCGGGGACGTCGCCCGCGGCGATGCGCTGGGCGATCCCCTCGACGATCGCCGTCTTGCCGACGCCCGGCTCGCCGATCAGCACCGGGTTGTTCTTGGTCCGCCGCGAGAGGACCTGCATGGTGCGGCGGATCTCCTCGTCGCGCCCGATCACCGGGTCGAGCTTGCCGCGACGGGCGAGCTCGGTGAGGTCCTGGGTGTAGCGGTCGAGCGCCTGGAACTTGCCCTCGGGGTCCGGGTCGGTGACGCGCTGGTTACCGCGGATGTCGACGAGCGCGGCGCGCAGGAGGTCGGTCGTCACGCCGCGGGCGGCGAGGACCTTGCCCGCGTCGGTGCCGGTCAGCTCGGCCATCGCCAGCAGGAAGTGCTCGGTGGAGACGTAGTCGTCCTTCAGCGCGTCCGCCTGGTCGAACGCCCCGTCGAGGACCTTCTTCAGGTCGCCCCCGACGTAGGCATCGCCGCCCTCCACCTGCGGGCGCCGCGTGAGCGCGCGCTCCAGCTCGGCGCGGAGCAGCCGCACGTCGACGCCGGTCTTCTCGAGGAGCGGCGGCACCAGCCCCTCCTGCTGCTCCATCAGCGCGGCGAGGAGGTGCACGCTGCTCACCTCCTGGTGTCCGTGCCGCCGGGCCAGCGCCTCGGCGCTCGCCAGCGCGTCTCGTGATTTGACCGTCAACCGATCGAGTCTCATCTCCACTCTCCGTTCAGGCGACCCGCCGCAGCACCTCGAGCACGAGCCGCGCGGCCCCGTGCTGGAAGGTCATGCACCGCCGCTCGTAGCGCGCGTCCTCGAGCTCGAGCAGCTCGAGCTCACGCTCCAGCGCCTGCTCGGGGAGCCGCAGCCGCCTCGCGGCCGGGTTCGCGTACATCAGCCGCCCGCCCTGCTCGCGCAGGATCACCGCGTCGCCGATGGCGTCGAGGAGGAAGGCCAGCGGGTCCTCGGCCAGCGCCGGCGCCCAGGGCTCCTCCCCCTCGCCCCGCCAGCTCAGCCGGTAGAGCGCGGCGACGAGCAGGTCGAGCGGATCGGGCGCGCGCACCCAGACGGGCTGTGGGGCCGGCGGCTGGTAGGGGACAGGCAGCGTGACGCCCGGGTCCTCCAGCAGCACGAAGCGGTAGCGCTGGGCCATGTCGCGTCCTCCCTCTCGCTGCGATCTCGGGTCCTCGATGACCAGCGCTAAGTTAGGCACCAAACACGGTGTGTCAAGCTGGCTCACCTCCGTCGGGGCGGCTGCCGACCGGTCGCGAGCTGGCCGTCGGCCCGGCCTCTTGCCTGGCGGCCGCCGCAAAGTTTGACTCACCCGGGGAAGGGGTTTAGTCCTTGGGCAATAGCCTGGAGAAGAACGGATGCCCCGCGCCTCGAGCCTGTCCCTGCTGGTGCTCGCGCTCGTGACCTGCGTCTCGCCCGCCTTCGCCGCCGCGGCGGTGAACGCCGGCACCCCCGACAAGGCCTGGCCGCGCGGCGAGGTCTTCGTGCCGAGCCGTCTGTTCCCGAAGGGCAAGCTCGACAAGGTGATCATGGAGAGCAACCCGCGCCTCTATGTCTACCCGGACTTCGACCCCAAGGCCGACCTGATCCTGATCGTCGGCATGGACGGCTGGGGCGGCCGCTCGGAGAACTTCATCGACACCATGCGGCTCGGGCTCAAGGCGCCGGGGCTGACCAGGCGGCTGGTGGTGGCGGCGATCCAGGACCTGCGCACGCGGGGGCCGCGCTACCAGGGTCAGGGCGACCGCGCCCACGCCAACGTCTGGGACCTCGACGGCGAGACCATCCCGGCGATGAAGCTCTTCGTCAACCGCATCGCCGAGGACCTCGGCGCGCACCTCCGCGTCTACTTCATGGGCTACTCGACCGGGAGCGTGGCGGCGCCGCTGACGGCCGTGCGCATCGCCGAGGCCGACCGGGCGAACAAGCGGTACACCATCGAGGGGGCGATCTCGCTCGGCACCGGGAGCCCGGTCCGGGCCTCCCTGCTGAAGGAGCACAAGCAGCGCGTGCTCTTCATCATCGTGCCGAAGCAGGGCCCGAAGGAGGTCAAGGCGATGCGCACCGACCAGGGCAACCGCGCCAGCGCGGAGAAGGCGCAGGCGCGGCTCGCCGAGGGCGGCGCGACCACCTTCCTCCGCCACATCGCGAGCGCGAAGCGGCACATCGACTGGCACTGGGGCCTGATGTCGCAGTGCCGCTACTTCCGTCCGAACCGCTACGACAACGGCCGCGGCTACTGGCCCAACTACTGGCTGCCCAACCCGGACAGCTGGGGCCTGATGTCGATCTTCCTCCAGGGCAAGACGCCCCCCGAGGCGCTGCCGCACCAGCGGACGAAGTGTCCGCACCCGCCGAACCCGCACAACCCCGAGGACAAGGGCTAGCAGCGCCCGCTCGCTCACCTCGCTCGCTTCCTCTCGCCTGCTCTCCCCTCTCGCCTGCTCTCCTCTCTCGCCTGCTCTCCCCTCTCGCGTGCTCTCCCCTCTCGCGTGCTCTCCCCTCTCGCGTGCTCTCCTCTCTCGCGTGCTCTCCCCTCTCGCGTGCTCTCCCCTCTCGCCCGTCCTGCCGCGCGCTTGCTGCCTCGTGCCCGCGCTGCCCGGTCTCTCACGGCGTCTTCCCCGTCGCCTCGCGACGTACCTCGGCAGTCCCACGCAGCCCAAGAGAGCGGACGGGGCCGTCGCGGCGCCGCGCCGCGAGGGCACCGTCCGCAACCGGCAAGCCGCGCACGGCGCGTGCTTCTCCCGCACCGGCCGCGGGCGGCGCGCGGCCCGCTTCTCCACCGAGCTCCGGGAGCAACCAGAGCCCCGATGGACCAGGCGACCCTCGGTTAGCGGGTCAGCTGCAGAATCCACGGTGGTGGGTGGGACACGCGCGCGGAGTCACCGCGGCAGGAGCACCGAGAAGACGACCGTCGGCGCGCGGTTCTCGACGACGATGAAGCCGCCGTGCTG
>JAKLHH010001459.1 GCA_022710245.1 Myxococcota bacterium | reverse complement strand
GACGGTCGGCGTCGAGGGCAACCCGGGCCTCAAGCCCGAGCGCAGCCGCGCGCTCTCGCTCGAGGCGGGCACGCGCCTGGGGCCCTTCTGGCTGCGCGCCGGCGGCACCGTCGCCTGGGTCGGCGACCAGATCCTCCTCGACTCGGCCAACCACAGCCCGGGCTTCTCCGTGAAGCCGTACAACAAGGCCTCGACGACGATCTACGCCGGCTACGGCGAGCTCGGCGTCGAGTGGACGCCCTACCTGAGCGGGTTCCTGAACTACTCCTACAAGCACCTCTCCGAGTCGGACCCGACCAACTACGGGGTCGCGCTGGCTCCGCACACGGCCAGCCTCGGGATGACCGTGCGCCCCTTCAACGACCTCGCCTGCTTCGTGACGGCGACGCTCACCGGGCCGCGCGACGTGCTCCTGCTCGACCCGGTGGCGGCCCCCACGCTGCGCCGGCTCGGCGTCAACGCCGACTTCTCCATCGGCGCCTGGCTCACCAACGTCTTCGATCGCTTCGACGTCGGCCTCAAGGTGCATAACCCCTTCGGCCTCACCCACGACTCGCCCTACGCGCTGCACGGCGACCCCAGCGTGATCCTGGAGAAGCGGCGGGTGACCGAGGTGATGCTGACGCTGCGCTGGTCGGGGACCATCGAGCCCTCGGATCCCACCGCGCCGCGGCCGCCGCCGCCTGCCGGGAGCGCGCATCGATGAGCTGCCTCGACGAGAACAAGGTCGTCGAGTTCATCCAGGGCCTGCTCTCGCGGGAGGCCGCCGCGCAGATCGAGGCGCACCTCGACGAGTGCCCGAGCTGCCGGCAGCTGATGGCGGAGGTCGCCAAGCTCTCCATCGCGGGCGGCTCCTCGCGCGGCTCGCGGCCCCCGCCCGAGGAGGAGGACCCCGGCACCGCCAGCGTGCGCACCGGCTCCGGCCACTCGGAGCTCGATCCCGGCCACGTCCTCGCCGGGCGCTTCCGCATCCTGCGCCGGCTCGGCCGCGGCTCCTTCGGCGCCGTCTACGAGGCCGAGGACCTGCAGCTGGAGGAGCACGTGGCGCTCAAGCTGCTGCGCGCCGAGGTGCGGCAGAACCCGAGCTTCCTCGGCCACCTGCACCACGAGATCGTGGTCGGCCGCCGCATCAGCCACCCGAACGTCTGCCGCATCTACGACCTCGGCACCTGCGGCGAGATCCACTTCATCAGCATGGCGCTGGTGCGCGGCGAGGGGCTCGACCGCTACCTCGAGCGCGGCCTGCCCACGCCGGAGCAGGCCCTCTCCATCCTGCTGCAGATCGCGCAGGCGCTCGAGGCCGCGCACCACCAGGGCGTGGTCCACCGCGACCTCAAGCCGAGCAACATCATGGTGCAGCCCTCGTCGTCGGTGGACGCCGAGCCGGTCGTCATCGTGATGGACTTCGGCCTCGCCCGCGATCTGCGGGCGGGACCCAGCCTGAGCGGCGTCCTGATCGGCTCGCCGGCCTACTGGTCGCCGGAGCAGGCGCGCGGCGATCGGGCCACCGAGCGCTCGGACCTCTACTCGTTCGGCCTGCTCGCCTGCGACCTCTTCGGGGTCAAGCACCCGCCCTTCGGCGGCGCGCCGGACCTCGGCCGGGTGCCGCGCACGCTGCGGCCCGTCCTCGAGCGCTGCCTGCGCGCGCTGCCGACGGAGCGCTACGCCTCGGCGGCGGAGGTCCACGCGGCCCTCGGGCACGCGAGCCGCGCCGCGCGGAGCCAGATCAAGCGCCTGCGCTACGCCCTCCGCTTCGCGGCCGCCGCGGCGGCCGGGGCCGGGGCGGTGCTCCTCGCCGTCTTCCTGCGCGCGCCCGCGGCGCCAGGGTCGGGCAGCGGCAGCGCCCTCGCCGGGAGCGGGC
>JAKLHH010001458.1 GCA_022710245.1 Myxococcota bacterium | reverse complement strand
CCGCTTCCTCCTCGACAACGTGGCGACCGCCGTCGACTACTCGACCGGCCCCTACTCGCAGTTCTCGCTCCACGGCGAGCTCTACCCGCTGCAGCTCCTCACCGCGCACCCGATCGCGCACCTCGGCCTCCGCTTCGGCTACGAGACCTCGATGGGGCTCTCCACCGAGGCGCCGGGCAGCACGGCCGGCCCGCTCTCCAGCACCGTGCGCCGCTTCTGGACCGGGCTCACCTACCTCTTCCCGCGCCTGCGCGGGCGCTACCTGCCGATCTTCGAGCTCCGCTTCGGCCTCGCCTACAGCGGCTTCGAGGTCGACCTGAACAGCTTCGTGCAGGACCTCTCCTTCACCTCGCTCGCGCCCGGCGCGACCATCACGCTGCCGCTGCGCCGCTACCTGCAGATCTCGGCGGGCGGCGAGTACCTCGCCTCCTTCCGCAGCAAGAGCCCCGCCTTCGATCGCTACGCGCTGGCGACCGGCGCGGTGCAGGGCTTCAAGATCGAGGGCGCGATCCACGGCCTCATCTTCGGCGGGCTCGGCTACCGCGCCGCCTTCACCTACGAGCGCATGCTCGGCGACCTGCCCGGCAACCCGGACCTGCCTGCCGGCAGCGTCCTCTACGTTCGCGATCGGTACATCGGCGCCGACGCGGCCCTCACCTACGAGCTGTGACGATGAGACGACGAGAAGCCTCCGCACCGTCGCCCGCGCTGCTGTCCTTGGTCGCGGCCGCTCCGCACGACCGCCCTCTGCGCTGTGCGGCGCCGCTCCTGCTGGCCCTGGCGTTCGCGCTGGCCGCCTGCCTGCCCTCGACCGGGCACGTGGAGATCTACGGCGACGCGGTCACCTCCACCGAGGCCGGCCACCTGCAGCTCGCCGACGGCATGCCCGCCGCGCCGGACTACGGCTCGGGGCCGCGCCCCGAGGTCGGCGTCAAGCTCGACAAGGGCGGGGTGGCCCCGACGGCGCCGCAGCCGCCCTTCGGCAACCAGCAGGGGCAGACCGCGAAGAACGTCACTGGCGTCCCCGACTGCGGCGGCAAGCTCTACAACCTCTACGACTACTTCAACAAGACGAAGGGGGTGGTGCTGCCGATCATGAGCCCCTCCTGAGGGGCCAACTGTGGAACTGTGAGCCGGTGGCTCCAGCAGCTCGTCCCGCAGTACCCCGAGGTGACCTTCTTCGACGTGCTCGCCGCCGACAGCGGCGTGGCGCAGGTGGACGCCGCGACGTGCAACCAGTGGGTCTCGACGAACGGCCTGACGCACCCGGTGCTGCGCGATCCGGGCGGGACCAACTCCTTCGCCTCCACGCTCGCCGTCGAGACCAAGGACCTGGTCATCCTCGACCGCAACCTGAAGATCGTCTTCAAGGGGCGCGCGACCGACACCTTCGCGCTGAGCCAGCTGATCCCCGTGCTGAACGGCCTCAAGTGACGCTCCGTCGGGCCCTCACCTCGCTCGCGCTGCTCGGCGCGCTCCTCCTCGCGGAGGCGCCCGCGCACGCCGTCGAGCTGCTGCTCCCCGGCGATCGGGTGGTGACGCTGCAGCTGACCGAGACGCTCCTCGCCGAGTACCACGCGGACCTCGACCCCTACCAGGGCAACGACGGCGAGAAGTACTTCGACCTCAAGAACCGCACCGACATCGTGCTGATGCACGGGCGCACCACCTTCAACCTCCGCTTCGACGCCACCGGCTTCGTCGGCACCGACGACGGCACCCAGCACCTGTCCCGCTACGGCCTGGAGAAGATCTCGCTCACCACGGTGCAGCGCTACTTCGAGGGGACCCTGGGCGACTTCTCCATCCGCATCGGCCGCGGCCTCGCGCTCGACCTGACCCGCGTCAGCGAGCTCTCGCGCGACACCA
>JAKLHH010001457.1 GCA_022710245.1 Myxococcota bacterium | reverse complement strand
AAGCCCGCGCCGGTCACGACTTCGCCCACTACAAGCGGAGCACGCTCGTGCGCCGCATCCGCCGCCGGGTCCAGGTGCACCGCCTCGCCACCGCGGAGGAGTACCTGCGCCTCCTCGAGGAGGACCCCGCCGAGCCCGAGCTGCTGCTGAAGGATCTGCTGATCGGGGTGACCCAGTTCTTCCGCGACCCGGACGCCTTCGCGGCGCTCGCCGAGCAGGCCCTCCCCCGCATCACCCACGGCCGGGGCGCCGACGTGCCGGTCCGCCTCTGGGTGCCGGGCTGCGCCTCGGGTGAGGAGGCCTTCTCGCTGGGCATGCTGGTGCAGGAGCACCTGCAGCGGCTCCGCGCGCGTCCGCCGGTGCAGATCTTCGCCACCGACCTCGACGACGAGCTGCTCGCGCTGGGCCGGCAGGGCCGCTTCGGGCCGGGGATCGAGGCGCAGCTCTCGTCCGAGCGGCTGCAGCGCTTCTTCGTCCGCGAGGGTCAGGCCTTCCGGGCGGTCAAGGAGCTGCGCGAGCTCTGCGTCTTCTCGCAGCACAGCCTGATCCGCGACCCGCCCTTCTCGTCGATCGATCTGATCTCGTGTCGCAACGTCCTCATCTACTTCGACGCGGCCCTGCAGCAGAAGCTGCTGCCGCTCTTCCACTACGCGCTGCGGCCGGGCGGCTTCCTCTTCCTGGGTCCCTCCGAGAGCGTCTCTGGCAGCGCGGAGCTCTTCGAGACCGTCGACAAGCGCCACCGCCTCTTCCGTCGCAAGGAGACCCTCACCCGCCGCGCCCTCGAGTTCCCGCTCTCGAGCCGGAGCCGACCGCGCCGGGCGCCGGCGACCGGCCCGGCCGAGAGCGCGCCGGTCAAGGAGCGAGTGAGCGCCGCCTTCGAGCGGGCCATCCTCGAGGAGCACGCCCCCGCCTCGGCCGTCATCGACGAGCAGGGCGCGGTCCTCTTCGTCGCCGGGCCGCTGGCTCGCTACCTGCAGCTGCCGGCCGGCGCGCTGACCACCACGAACCTCCTCGAGGCGTTCCGCGGCAGCCTGCGCCTCGAGCTGCGGAGCGCGCTCGGCGTGGCGGCCGAGACGCGGCGCAAGTGCGTCCGCGACGGGATCCCCGTCGAGATCGAGGAGGTCGTCCGCCCGGTGCGCCTGGTCGTCAGGCCGATGCCGGGGGTGGAGCCCGAGGCGGGCCTCTACCTGGTGCTCCTCGAGGAGCGCGCCGCCCAGCAGCCCGAGGGGGGCGCGGCCGCCGCGCCGGTGACGGAGCAGCCGGCCGTGCAGCAGCTCGAGAGCGAGCTCCGCGCGACGCGGGCCGAGCTCCGCGCGACCGTCGAGGACCTGGAGGCCGCGAACGAGGAGCTGAAGTCCTCCAACGAGGAGCTGATCTCGACCAACGAGGAGCTGCAGTCGGCGAACGAGGAGCTGCAGACCTCGAAGGAGGAGCTGCAGTCGCTCAACGAGGAGCTGGAGACGGTCAACGCCGAGCTGCAGCACAAGCTCGACGAGCTCGCCGCGGCGAACAGCGACCTGCAGAACCTCTTCGCCTCCACCCACCTCGCCACGCTCTTCCTCGACCGCGCCCTGCGCATCACCCGCTTCACCCCGGCGGCGACGTCGCTCTTCCGCCTGCTCGAGACCGACCTCGGCCGGCCGCTCGGCGACCTGGCGCCGCGCTTCGAGGGGCAGGACCTGCTCGCCGACGCCGCGGAGGTGCTGCGCGGCGAGGCCAGCGTCGAGCGCCAGGTCCGCTCGGGCGAGGCGTGGTTCATCGTCCGCGTCCTCCCCTACCGCAACGCCGCCGGCGAGGTCGCCGGCGTGGTCATCACCTTCGTCGACGTGACGCCGCTCAAGCGCGCCGAGGCCGAGACCCGGCGCTGGCT
>JAKLHH010001456.1 GCA_022710245.1 Myxococcota bacterium | reverse complement strand
CGCCCCCAGCTCGGTCAGCAGGGGACGCGGGTAGCGCTCGAGGACCTCGCGCAGGGTGGGGGGCGCCTCGCTCACCACGAGCCCACCTCCTCGGGGGCGAGCCCGCGCTTGACGAGGAGCTCGCGGAGCGCCTTGTAGCGCTCGCGGCGCACGGCGAACGTGCAGGGGTCGAGGCGCCGCGCGAGGAGCGGCCGGAGCTTGGGGTCGGCGGCGATCGTCTCGGCGAGGCGCTCCGAGACGCGGAGCCAGATCAGGTTCGCGTGGACCTTCACGGGGTCTCCTCGAGGGTCAGGTTCGCGTGGACCGTCACGGGGTCTCCTCGAGGTTGGCAGGAGGCGCGACCGCAACCTCCTCGGCGGTCGTCGCGAGCGAGGCGTCTTGCGCGGCGGTCGTCGCGAGCGAGGCGTCTTGCGCGGCGGTCGTCGCGAGTGAGGCGTCCTGCGCCGCGGTGGTCGCGAGCGCGGCCTCCTCCTCGGCGGTCGTCGTGAGCGCGGCCTCGTCGACCTCGAGCAGCGAGCGCTCGGCCGGCAGCTCGTCGACCTCGAGCAGCGAGCGCTCGTCCGGCAGCTCGTCGGCCTCGAGCAGCTGATAGCTGTAGCCCTGCTCGGTGAGGAAGAGCTGGCGGTGGAGCGCGTGCTCCTGCTCGACGGTCTCGCGGCTGACCAGCGTATAGAAGTGCGCCTGCTTGCCGTCGGCCTTCGGGCGCAGCAGGCGCCCGAGGCGCTGCGCCTCCTCCTGGCGCGAGCCAAAGGTCCCGCTCACCTGGATGGCGAGCGAGGCCTCCGGCAGGTCGATGGCGAAGTTCGCCACCTTGGAGACGACCAGCACCGGCACGCGCCCCTCGCGAAAGCCGGCGAAGAGCTGGTCGCGCTGGCGCTGCGGCGTCTTGCCGGTGATGAGCGGCGCGCCGAGCCGCCGCGCGAGCTCCTCGAGCTGCTCCACGTAGGTGCCGATGACCAGCGCGGGCTCGCCGCGGTGCGCCTCGAGGAGGGCGCGGGTGACCGCGAGCTTGTCCGGGTTCTCGGCGGCGACGCGGGCCTTCTGGCGCTCGGGCGCGAGCGCGTAGGCCATGCGCCGCGCGTCGTCCATCGGCAGGCGCACCTCGGAGCAGGTCGCGCGCGCGATCCACCCCTGGTTCTCCAGCTCCTTCCAGGGGACGTCGAAGCGCTTCGGCCCGATCAGCGCGAAGACGTCGTCCTGGCGGCCGTCCTCGCGCACCAGCGTCGCGGTCAGGCCCAGGCGGCGGCAGGCCTGGATCTCGGCGGTGATGGAGAAGATCGGCGCCGGCAGCAGGTGCACCTCGTCGTAGATGACCAGGCCCCAGTCGCTGCGGCGGAAGAGCTCGAGGTGCTCGAAGGCCGCCGCCTTGCTCCGCCGGTGCGTCACCAGCTGGTAGGTGGTGACGGTGACCGGACGCAGCTGCTTCGCCTCGCCCGTGAACTCGCCGACCTGCTCCTCGGTGAGGTCGGTCTTGTCGAGGAGCTCGGCGATCCACTGCCGCGCGGCGGTGACCCCGGTCGCGAGGATCAGCGTCGAGCACCGGGTGCGCGCCATCGCGGCGAGCCCGACCAGGGTCTTGCCCGCGCCGCAGGGCAGCACGATGACGCCCGCGCCGCCGCGCTCGCTGCCGCCTGCGTGGAAGGCCGCGGCGGCCTGCTCCTGGTACGCGCGGAGCGAGAGCGGCGCGCCCGAGGCGCAGCGCGTCCGCAGCGCGAGGGAGAGAGGCGTGCCGGCGGTGTAGCCCGCGAGGTCCTCGGCGGGCCAGCCGAGGTGGATCAGCGCCTGCTTGAGCCGGCCGCGGTGGAGCTCGCGCACCGCGAAGGTGGTCGGCGAGAGGCGGCGCTCGAGGAGGGGCGCGGTGTGCTTGTCG
>JAKLHH010001455.1 GCA_022710245.1 Myxococcota bacterium | reverse complement strand
GGCGCGCCGACCACAGATCCTTCGTGTAGCGCTGCTTCGACTGTGCGATCAACAGGTTCGTGGTCGACAGGATCGGCGTGACCGAGCGGTAGTTCTGTTCGAGGGTCACGATGGTCGTTTCCGGAAACTGCTTCGGAAAATCGAGCATGTTGCGGACCGTCGCCGCGCGGAAGCTGTAGATGCTCTGCGCGTCGTCGCCGACCACGGTGAGGTTCCTGTGCTGCGCGGCGCAGAGGTCGATCACCTCGCCCTGCAGGTGGCTCGTGTCCTGGTACTCGTCGACGAGGACCTGCTCGAAGCGCTCGGTCAGCTCGGCGGCCGGGCCCGGGTGCTCGGTGAGGAGGATCTTGAAGAAGAGCAGCAGGTCGTCGTAGTCGACCAGGCCGAGCTGGAGCTTGCGCGCGGCGTAGCGCTCGAGGACGCGCGCGATCGGCCCCTCGAGGTCGAGGTAGCGCGGCGCCTCGATGCGCAGCGCCTGGGCGAGCGGGCACTGGTGGTCCACCGCCGAGGAGGCGAGGGCCTGCAGCACGGCGGGCTTGGGCAGGCGGCGCTGCGCGAGGAGCTTGCCCTCCTCGGCGAGGCAGCTCGCCATCAGGTCGCGCGCGTCCTCGCGGTCGAGGATGGAGTAGCCGGGGCGCAGCCCGACCTGCTCCGCGTGGCGACGGAGCGCGAGGTTCGCCACGTGGTGGAAGGTGCCGGCCCAGAGCGGGCGGAGGTCGATGCCGAGGAGCGACTCGAGGCGCCCCACCATCTCGCGCGCGGCGCGGTTGGTGAAGGTGCAGAGCAGCAGCCGCTCGGGCGCGAGCCCGCGCGAGAGCAGGTAGGCCGCGCGGTAGGTCAGCGTGCGGGTCTTGCCGGTGCCGGCGCCGGCGATGATCAGCACCTGCCCGGGCGGCGCCAGCACGGCGGCGCGCTGCTGCTCGTTGAGCTCCCGCTCCAGGTCGAGGGCGGTCCGTCCGGTGTGCTGGGTGCGGAGGACGTACCGCGTCATCAGGCCGCCCGCGCCCGCCTCAGGAGAGGATGTGCAGCGGCACCTGCTTCTCGACGCAGGTCGTGGCCGCCTTCTGGAAGAGGCGCCAGGAGGTGCGCAGCTGCTCCTCGATCACGTCGAGGTCGAGCTCCTCCTCCTCCTCGTCCTCGTCCTCGTCCTCCTCGATCCCGAGCTCCTCGCGGAGCTCCTCGAGCGCCTCGAGCAGGGCGTGGGCGCTGCCGACGGCCTGGTCGCCGATCTCCACGCGCCCCTCGAACTCCACCGGCAGGTAGAGGTCGCAGGCGAGCTCGTGGGCCTCGAGGCGGTCCATGAAGTCGGTCAGCAGCTCCTCGGAGAGGACCTCGTCGAACTCGGCGTCCGAGTCCTCGCCCAGCGGAACCTCGTCGACGCCGAGCTCCTCGAGCTGGCGTCCGAGCTTCTGCAGCTGGTTCTGCGAGAGGACCTCGTCGAGTGGGATGAGTCGCAGCTCAGGCATGATCGCTCGCTCCCTCCAGACAACCGCTCCACCTAGCGCACTCCGGCGCCCGCTGTCAACCGGGAATCCCTTGAGTTTCGCCCTCCGTCGCGGCGGCGCCCGGCACCACGCCCAGGACGGAGGGCCGGGCGGGCCTCGCCCGGTGCCGGGGCTCGCAGCGGGGCGGGACTAGCGGCGGGCGAGGGCGGGCGGCGGGCGAGGGCGGGCGGCTCCCCGCAGCGCTCCCGCGACCGAAAAAACCGGTCTGTTGAGGCTGATCCATCGGTCTCGAGACGTCAAGTTGGGGGTCTGGCAACCCCAGAACAGGGGGTCTGGAGGGTTGATACAGCGGTCGGCAGAGGGGGTCCCGCGGTCCGTCAACGTCTGGACAGCGGTCCGTCAACCTGGGAACAGCGCTCCGCGGGGCT
>JAKLHH010001454.1 GCA_022710245.1 Myxococcota bacterium | reverse complement strand
CGCCCTCCTGCCAGAGGAGCGTCGTCTTGCGGTCGACGGTGAGGAGACCAGCCGCCGAGTAGCGGACCGTGAGCGTGCCGCCGCCGTTGACCGCGAGGTCGAACCAGCCGTCGGCGCGAGAGCGGGTGCTCCCGAGCTCGGGGTGGTTGACGACGGTGAGCGTGACGCCGGGGCGCGGTGCGCCGGCGGCGTCGAGGACGCGGCCGCGGATCAGGCCGGCGCGCGCGGGGTCGATGGTGCCCGCGCTGACGCCCGTCTGGATCGGCGAGGGGCTGCTCCAGAGGAAGGAGCTCGCGGCGTAGGCGCTCGTCGCGACGCCGGCCTCGGTCGGCGGAGCGACCGTGGCCGGGTCGGGCGGCGTCGAGACGCCGCAGCGGTTCGGGATGCCGCCCCCGCCGCAGGCGTCGGGGAGCGCGCAGGTGCCGCAGGAGAGCGTCCCGCCGCAGCCGTCCGCAAGCGTGCCGCAGGTCGCGCCGGCCGCGGCGCAGGTCGTCGGCGTGCAGCCGCAGAGCCCGGGGAGACCGCCGCCGCCGCAGGTCTGCGGCGCCGAGCAGGTGCCGCAGTCGAGGCTGCCGGTGCAGCCGTCGGGCGCGCTGCCGCACTCGAGGCCGAGCGCGGTGCAGGTGGTCGGCGTGCAGCCGCAGGCTCCAGCGACGCCGCTGCCCCCGCAGGTGAGAGGCGGCGTGCAAACGCCGCAGTCGAGCGTGCCGCCGCAGCCATCCGTAAGCGGACCGCAGGAGACGAGCTGCGCGGCGCAGGTCGTCGGCGTGCAGCCGCAGACGTTCGCGACGCCGCTGCCACCGCAGGTCTGGGGCGAGGCACAGGCGCCGCAATCGAGCGTGCCACCGCAGCCGTCGGCGAGGGCGCCGCAGTCCTTGCCCTGCGCGGCGCAGCTCGTCGGTGTGCAGCCGCAGAGGTTGGCGACGCCGCTGCCGCCGCAGCTCTGGGGCGGAGCACAGGTGCCGCAGGAGAGGGTTCCGCCGCAGCTGTCGGGCATAGCGCCGCAGTCCTTGCCCTGCGCGGCGCAGCTCGTCGGCGTGCAGCCGCAGACGTTCGCGACGCCGCTGCCACCGCAGGTCTGGGGCGGCGTGCAGGTGCCGCAGGAGAGCGAGCCGCCGCAGCCGTCGGGGAGCGCGCCGCAGTTCTTGCCGAGGCTCGCGCAGGTCGCGGGCGTGCAGCTCGTGCAAGCGCTGGTGTCAAAGGCACAGGCCCCGCTGCAGGCGAGGCTCCCGCCGGTGAAGCCGAGCGTGAGGCAGCTCTGGCCGCGGAGGTCGCCCGACTCGCACTGCTCCGTGCCGCTGACGACGCCGTCGCCGCAATGCGAGGGCACGATCCCGAAGGTGCCGCTTCCGTCGACGGGGGCGCTCACCTTGTGTGCGGTGAGGTCCACCGCCGAGGAGGCGAGCACCTGCCAGGCACTGCTCCCGACGCGCGCGAGCGCGAGGCTGGCCTCGGGCGTGCTTCCGAGCTTCGCTGGATCATAGGAGAGCCGCAGCATCGCCGGGGTGGCGAAGCTCGTCGCATCGGGGACGAGCACGTAGGCGCCGTCTATCGCGCCCGCGGGCGGCGCGGCCGCGACCTCGAGGCGCAGGCAGACCGTCTGCGCGAGCGCACCGGCCGGGACCACGAGCTCGGCCTTGCCGTCGGCGCTCAGCACCGTGCCGCCCGCCGGGCCGAGGTGTGTGCCGCAGGGTAGATCCGGGCGAGGGGCGTCAGGGCGCGCGAGGTCGGGGCGCGGGAGGTCCTGCAGCGCGGCGTCAGGACGAGGCGCGTCCGGCAGCGCGTGATCCAGCGAGGGTGCATCCGGGCGCGGGAGGTCCGGGCGCGGGAGGTCCGGGCGCGCGAAATCGGGGCGGCGCGAATCAGGCCGCGGCAGG
>JAKLHH010001453.1 GCA_022710245.1 Myxococcota bacterium | reverse complement strand
GATGCCCCCCGCCCGCCTGCCCCACCCCGCCCTGCCGCCCGCGCTCGCACACCGCGCCCTCCTGCTGCTGAGCCTCGCGCCGGTGCTGGCCTGCTCCTCACCGCGCAGCCCCCGGCCGCAGCCGCAAGGTCCGCCGAGGCTGACGCCGCTCGCCGCGCCCTGCTCGGCGACGGGAGACTCGATCACCGCCGCCTGGCACCTCGACCCGGGCGCACCGAACGAGGTGCTCCGCCTCCACCGGAGCGGGCTCCTCGAGGCGCTGGCGCTCCCCTCGCGGCCCGAGCGGATCGCGTGTCCGATCTCGCCGCCCGCGGGCGAGCGCCGCCTCTGCCTGCCGCCCGTCGCGACCGCCGCGGTCTTCGCGAAGCGCGACGCGGCACGCCGCGCCGGCGACGCGGGCTCGCAGCAGCTCGCGCCCTCGGACGGGGTCTCGCCGAAGCACGCGTGCGTCCATGACTCGCTCGCGGCGCTGCTCGCGCCTCGCCAGCGTGCGTGCCGCCACCCCGAGGTGGCGAGGGCGCTCTTCGAGGCGGTCGCGGCCGCGCGCGAGGCCGAGGAGCGCGCCGCCTGCGCGGGCGCCCGCGTCTGCGGGCTCGCGCTGGAGGATGTCCGCTTCGCGCACCACCACTACCCGACGCGGCTCCGCTCGCGCGTCGAGCTCCACGCCGACGGCCGCTGGCGCTGCGAGGGGCCCGCGCCGCTCCCGCCGCTGCTCCGGGGCCGCTGCGACGATGACTACCACGCGGCGTCCTCGGGCCAGCTCCCTCGCGCTCAGGCCGCCGCGCTCCTCGCCTGGCTCCTCGAGGGGCAGCCCGTGGAGAGGCTCGGCGACGGCGCGAGCCCGCCAGAGACCACCGGACCGGGCCGCGACTTCCACCGGCTCGTCGCCCGGCTCCCCGCGCCCGGCGAGCGCGGCACGATCTACGCGGGCCCGCGCCCGCTGCAGCAGGTCCGCGCGCGCTGGCGCCAGATCGCGAAGCAGCTCGACGCGAGGTGCGCGGTCGACTGAGCGGCGGCGCTCATGGCTCGGGCTCCGGCGGCTCGGGCTCCAGCAGGTGCCGCAGGCTGCGCGCGGGGCTGTCGAGGAAGGTCTTCATCACGGTGTAGTGCTCCGTCTCGAAGTAGCTGACCGGGCGGATGCCGTCGGCATCGAGCGCGTAGATGGTCGCGTCGGGGTAGGCCATCAGGATCGGCGAGTGCGTCGCGATGAGGAGCTGCGAGCCGCTCTTGACCAGCCCGTCGAGGACGACGAGGAAGGCGAGCTGCCGCTGCGGCGAGAGCGCGGACTCGGGCTCGTCGAGGACGTAGAGCCCGTCGGCGCCGAAGCGGTGCTGGACCAGCCAGAGGAGCGCCTCGCCGTGCGAGCGGAGGTGCAGGTCCTCCCAGCCGTAGGCGCCCAGCCCCTGCTCGCCCACCGCGGTCGCCAGGTTGAACAGGCTCTCCGCGCGCAGGAAGAAGGCGCGCCGCTCGCGACGGACACCGCGCACCAGGCGGAGCGCCTGGTGAAGGCTCGACTCGGTCGCCTGCACGCTGAAGCGGAGGTTCCGCGAGCCGCCCTCGGGGTTGAGGCCGGCCGCGATGGCGATGGCCTCGATCAGCGTCGACTTGCCCGAGCCGTTCTCGCCGACGAAGAAGGTCACCTTCGGGTGGAGCGGGAGCGTCTCGAGGCCGCGCAGCGCCGGGATGGTGAAGGGGAACGAGTCCGGCTCGGCGACGCGCTCGCGGACGAGGTGGACCTCGCGCAGGAAGGGGCCGGTGGAGGCGGGGCGCTGCTTCGGAGAGCGGGGCATCGGGTGTCCTCGATTGTATCTCTGCGACCGACCGCCGCCCACTTCACGCTTGACCCCGCGCCGCGCCCCGAAGCAGGATGCCCGCGAA
>JAKLHH010001452.1 GCA_022710245.1 Myxococcota bacterium | reverse complement strand
CACTCGTGTGGCCGCGCGCGGAGGGTCCGCGTCCCGGTCCGGCCGTCCGCCTCGCGCAGGGTGATGGTGGCCTGCAGCGCGTCACCGGTCGCCGTCACCGTGGCCTCGATCTGCCGCGTGGCCCGCCCCGAGAACGGGTCCTCGCCGAGGAGCCGCCGCACCGCCCGCTGCAGCGAGGCCTGATCGGGGCAGCCGCGAGCGGCCTGCGCCACCGCGTAGCTCAGGCGCACCGGGTCGTGACGCCGCGCGCCGGTCGCGCAGCCGCTCGCCGCCACGGCGGTGAGCAGGAGCAGGCGACCCGAAAAAAACTGGGACGGAATCCAGCGCATCTCCCCAACCAGTATCGTACGTCGGCCGAAACCAGGCAAAACGGAGAGCTGCCTCGTCGCCGCGCCCTCGCCTCGGGCGCAGAAGGAGGAGTCATGTCCCGGAGCCCCCGCACCCCGCATGATGCGCGCTCGCTGCTCTGGTCCGCCTGCCTCGCGCTCGCCCTCGCGGCCAGCGCCTGCGCGGGCGCCCTGACGGGCTCGCCGTCCGACGAGAGCTTCGACGAGGGCGAGGACCTCTCGGCGTTCGGCTACACGCCAGGGACCGGGCTCAAGGGCGAGTACTTCAGCGGGCGCGACCTGAAGAGCCTGTCCCTGACCCGCGTCGATCCCCGGGTCGCCTTCGACTGGGGCTACGGCTCGCCGGCCCCGGCGGTCAGCGCCAATGACTTCTCGGTGCGCTGGACCGGCTTCGTCCGGGCGCGCTTCGACGAGCGCTACACCTTCTATACCCGCACCGACGAGGGCGTCCGGCTCTGGGTGGACGGCAAGCTCCTGATCGATCACTGGACCGACCACGCGCTGACGACGGACCAGGCGCAGCTCGACCTCACCGAGGAGCGCGACACGCCGATCACCATGGAGTACTACGACCACAGCGGCCGGGCGGTGGCCAAGCTCTACTGGCAGAGCGCCAGCCAGACCCGGCAGCTCGTGCCCAGCTCGCGCCTGCGCCCGACCCCGGGCGCCAGCGACGGCGGCGTCCTCGCCCCCGACAGCCACCCGGCGCCGAAGGCCGACGGCGGCGCGGCCGCGCCCGATCAGAAGCTGCCCGGGCCGACCCCGGCCCCGGCCCGCGTGCTCGGCGTCACCATCGACGACATCCAGGCGATCGACGAGGTGATCGCCGCGGTCAAGCTGCTCCCGCAGCGCGCCACGGTGCGCGTGGTCTTCGACGAGACGCAGCCCGATCCCAAGTACTACCTCTCCGCCGTGCAGAAGCTCTCGGCGGTGGCCGACGTGATGGGGGAGCTGCTCGACTCGGCCTACGTGAAGAGCTTCTCGGCCGCCCAGATCACCGACCGCGCCAAGAAGTACCTCGCCACCCTCGGGCCCCACGTGGCCGTCTGGGAGGTGGGCAACGAGGTCAACGGCGACTGGCTGGGGAGCGGCGTCTGGGCCAAGGTGCAGGCCGCCTGGGACGTCTTCGCCGGCAAGAAGCGCGCGATCAACTTCTACTACAACAAGGGCTGCGGCGCGCCGGCCGCCAACGAGATGTTCACCTGGATCAAGGCCAACGTGCCGGCCGCGGTGAAGCAGTCGCTCGACTGGGCGCTCTTCAGCTACTACGAGGACGACTGCGACGATCAGGTCCACGACGCCGCCTACTGGGAGCCGGTCTTCACCGCCCTCGGCCAGGAGTTCCCCAGCGCGCTCCTCGGCTTCGGCGAGGTGGGCAGCGAGGTGGCGAGCGAGAAGCAGGCGATGATCCAGCGCTACTACGGGATGAAGATCAGCCACCCGCGCTACGTCGGCGGCTACTTCTGGTGGTACTTCTACCAGGATCGCAAGACCGCGCCCGCCTGGATCAGCGCCGTCTGGTAGCAGGCCCGCGC
>JAKLHH010001451.1 GCA_022710245.1 Myxococcota bacterium | reverse complement strand
CCGCGAGCATGGAGCAGGCGACCACCAACCTCTCCTCGGTGGCGAGCGCCACGGAGCAGATGAGCGCGACGGTGGCAGACATCGCCGCCAGCTCCGAGAAGGCCCGCCACATCGCGGAGCAGGCGAGCGCCCAGGCGCAGGCGGTCTCTGGCCTGATGCAGCAGCTCGGGCAGGCCGCCGAGCAGATCGGCCAGGTCACGGCGACCATCAACAACATCTCCGCCCAGACGAACCTCCTCGCGCTCAACGCCACCATCGAGGCGGCGCGCGCCGGCGCCGCGGGCAAGGGCTTCGCCGTGGTCGCGAACGAGATCAAGGAGCTCGCGCGCCAGACCGCCACCGCCACCGAGGACATCAAGTCCAAGATCTCCAGCGTGCAGACCTCGACGGGCAGCGCCATCGCCGACATCCAGAAGATCGTCGAGGTGATCCAGGAGGTGGGCACCCTGGTGACGGGGATCGCCGCCGCCATCGAGGAGCAGGCGACGGTGACCCGCGACGTCGCCGGCAACATCGCGCAGGCCTCCGCCGGCGTGCAGGAGGCCAACGAGCGCGTCGGACAGACCGCCGGCGTCTCCAGGTCGATCGCGGAGGACATCTCCGGCGTGAGCGCCGAGGGGCTGGCGATGAACCGCGACTCCCGCCACCTCGAGGAGAGCGCCGCGGCGCTGCGGCGCCTCACCGACCAGCTCGTCGAGGTGGTCACGCGCTATCGGCTGGGGACGCGGCTGATGGACTTCGGCACCGTCAAGAAGGGCCACCAGGCGGTCCGCGGCAAGCTGATGGAGGCGCTCCAGGGCCAGCACGTCGCCACGGGCGAGCTCACCGATCACCACCAGTGCGGCCTGGGGCGCTGGTACGAGAGCGCCGAGAGCCAGAGCTTCCGCCACCTGCCGACCTTCGAGCGCCTCGGCGCCCACCACAAGGCGTTCCACGGGATGGCCGCCGAGGTGCTGCAGCTCGCCACCGGCGGCCGCAAGGATGACGCGGTCGAGCGGCTGCAGAAGCTGGCGCCGCACACCGACGAGCTCTTCGGGATGCTGGACCGGCTGACCGTCGAGTCCGTCAAGACCACGAACGGGGTCAACGCGCGCTGAGGCAGGAGGACCTGATGGCCAGCGAGAGAGAGCAGCGAGAGGACAGCGACCTCGTCGCGACCTTCCTCCTCGGGGACGCGGCCTTCGGGATCAGCGCCGCGCGGGTGCAGGAGGTCGTCAAGGTCGGGGAGCTGACCCCGGTCCACCACGCCGCCCCCGAGGTGGTGGGGATCCGCAACCTGCGGGGCCACATCATCACCGTCCTCGACCTCAGGACGCGGCTCGAGCTGGGTCAGGTCGAGCTGGGCTCGGAGCGCCGGATCCTGATCGTCGACTGGCAGGGCGAGCAGGTGGGGCTCCTGGTGGACGCCGTCTCCGACACGCTCACCGTGAACCTGGCCGAGGTCACGCCGCCTCCGCCCAACCTGCACGGCGTACAGAGCCGGCACCTGCGCGGCATCTACCGCACCCGCGAGCGGCTGCTCGCGCTGATCGATCCAGACACCCTGCTCGAGGTGGAGCAGCGCTCCGAGCGAGAGGAAGCCGTCCGCTCATGAGCCTGCGTGTCCTCGTGGCCGACGACTCGGTCCTCTTCCGGCGCGTGCTGGCGGAGGCGCTCGGCTCGCTGCCCGACGTGGAGGTGGTGGGGACCGCCGCGACCGGGAAGATCGCCCTGCAGAAGGTCAAGGACCTCAGGCCCGACCTCCTGACGCTCGACATGGAGATGCCGGAGCTCGATGGCGCCGGCGTGCTCGACGCGCTGCACGGCACAGAGAGCCCGCCCGCGGTGATGGTGGTGAGCGCGCTGACCAAGCGCGGCGGCCGCCTCACCCTGCAAGCACTCGAGA